>JANWYL010000192.1 GCA_025056955.1 Sandaracinaceae bacterium
TTGCCCTTGTTGGGGGAGGTAAGAGCGCATGACGCCATAGCGAAGCTTTGGGACAAACTCAAGCTCCTCGTTTCGAGCAAGCGGATGAAAGCCAAGGGAGACCCAGTGCACATCGAAGCAGCTTGAAAGATAGGCGAGTTCTTGAGCGTGATCGGCGAGCTCTCGAGCGATGTCTTCGATTTCGTAGAAAGGCGATCCAGAGAGTTCCAGCTGGGCTCCGGGCTCAAGCGTGATTGCACACTCGTTTCGACGCAAAGCGATCACTGGCCCACCCTCATACTCCCGCTCCTCCCTCCAGCCGAAGCGATCGACAAGGCATTTCAGCATCTCTTGGACACCGCCTAAGCCTTGGTACTGTACAGGGGAGCCGTCTGAACGGATTCCAAATTTTTCTATTTCGATTCCAATTCGCCATTCAGGAGGAGGCTTTTCAGAGAGAAAAAAAAACTCAATCAACTCGTCCGTATTTCGAATGGCGTTTTGGGTGGACTCCATTTACCCATCCTCGATCAAGAATCACTTCTGCCGATATTTTTAAAATAGCGCAAGACGGTTGATGAGGGGTTGATGAGGAGAAAAGACAAGCTTGCTTTAGGCTATTCTTTCAGACCGGTAAGCTCCTTGAGCCAAACGAGATGAGAAGCCATAGACTGCTGTGATGAGATTCGACACTCTTTGCGAAGCGGTCATGATGGCAAACAACGAAAATGAATCTGAGTGTGCTCAGCGCGACGAAGGGGTGATTCTTCCAGGGCTTGTCTTCGATGGTCGCTTCGAAGGCAAAGCTGACTTGCGAATTGAAGGCTGGATGAGAGGGGCGCTGGCTTTGGAAGGTCATGTGTGCGTTGGCCCACAGGCCCAATTCCACGGTCCAATCAGCGCGGAGTCGATCGCAGTTCACGGAGAGGTCATTGGGGATTTGGTCGGAAAGCGGATTCACTTGCATGCAGGGGCTTGGGTGACAGGGGATGTGCGCTCTTCCGAGATCCTCATTGAGGAAGGAGCAACCCTTGAGGGCGTTGTGGAAGCAGGGGCATTTGATCGAGAAACCTCAGAGGCAGAAAGGGGGCAATCCCAATGAGCAGTGCGTCGAAAATTCCCCGTGGTGCGGTGTTTGTAGGGGTTGTGCGAGGGCAGGGGGATTTGCGGGTGGCAGGCCAAGTTCACGGCCCGATTGAAATCGATGGGCAGCTTGTTGTTGAAGCGACAGGACGGGTGAAGGGAGAAGTTCGAGCGCGCTCGGTTATTCTTTCTGGGATTATCGAAGGCGATGTTCACTGCTTGGAAGTGCTAAGGCTTGAAGCCCAAGGACGCTTGTGGGGGAATGCCCAGGCAGAACGCTTGAGTGCAGCAAAGGGCGCACAGATTCGGGGAAGAATTCGCACTTCAAACGAGCGGGCTCAAATCGAGCGCCTCCGACGGACAGCTGGTGGTACTTTCGTCGCTCCTTTTTCTTCGAGCGGCAGTGTGGTTGGAGTCACAGCCCATGGCTTGCGGTTTGAGCCGCTCACCAAGGGCCAAGATGCGCCGCAGATTGACGTTCAGCGTCTTTCCCAACCCCAAGTGGCAAAGGGCGTGAACGTGCCACAAGATCAATCGCTGCTTGGAGTTTCTCCAAACGAGGCTGTGCTAAAACCAACGCCTCTGGTTGCGCCTTCAGACCAACCTCCAGCTCCCTTCATTCCTTCAATTGGTCGGCGCCGTGCAATCCGCCGCGGAAAGGAGGCTGCCCCGTGAATTCTGGGGAAGTACGTGCGAGGCTCAGAGAGCTTCTCATGAAGCATGGTGTGCTTCGAGGTTCTTTTGTGCTTTCGTCTGGGCAAAAGAGTGATTATTTCGTCGATTGCAAAAGGGTGGTTTTGCGTGGGGAAGGACACTGGCTTGTGGCTCAGGTTTTTCTTGAAATGCTTACCTCGTGGCCCTCAGTTGTTGCTGTGTGTGGTGTTGAGTTAGGGGGATGCCCATTGGCATCGGCTGTGGCGGCTTTTTCTTTTCTAAAGGGGCGGCACTTGGATGCAGTTTACGTTCGCAAATCGCCAAAAGCACATGGGACAAGGCAATTTTTAGAAGGAGCCTCACATCTTGATCTGGGAAGCCCAGTGATCCTGCTCGAAGATGTGGTCACAACTGGTGAAAGCAGCCTTCAAGCCATGCGAAAGCTCCGTGAAGCAGGATTGGATGTGCGTGCGATTTTTGCGTTGGTGGATCGACTTCAAGGAGCTCAAGAGCGAATCGAGCGCGAAGTGCCTTTTCAAAGCGTGTTTAAGGTAAGCGAGCTTCTGTGATGGCTCAAGATGCGCAAATGAGGACGGCCTCAAATGGCTTGGGGGATGGCTGGTTTTTGGGAATTCTCGTGTGCTTGACAGGGGCCCTTGTTCATGCGTGCGCGACTCAGCCGCTTTCTCTACAGCCAAAAGAGCACGTGTTTACACCCAACGATTACTATGCCGTGCTTTGGCGATGGACCCGTTCATCGGATTCTTTTGATATTGGCCGCTTGCGAGAAGTTGCACACATCACGGCAACTTTCGAGTCTCCTGAGTTCCGGTGGGCTTACGTGGTTCGATACGCAGCGGACCATTCGATGGGCATGGACGAGCGGGGGCGCCTTCTCGAACAAAGCTTGGCTGATGCCCGGGTGCGGCATCGTTTTTTGGTGGCGATAGGCACAGTGCTTTTTCGTGAGGGTGATCTTACGGGAAATCAGTCTGATTGGCGCGTTCTTTTGATTGACTCCACCGGAAAGCAAAGTGAGCCCATAGAAATCATTCGGATTCGCCGGCCTTCTGCTGATTTGCGCACTTATTTTCCTTTCGTTCATCGCCAACGGCACGTGTTTCGCGTTGTTTTTCCTACTCATGACCAAAGCGGCGAACAGACAATTGCTCCCGAGTCCACTTACGTCATGCTCCGTTTTGCAAGTGCCCTTGGAAGGGTGGATCTGCGTTGGGATCTTGAGCCGACACCTTCCGTTAAAGAGGCTCGGCCTGCTTTGTCAAAGAACCTGGTCAAGGCCCAGTGAATGCCCGCTCGATTGCTTCAGCGAGTTTTTCATGACCAGCTTCGCTCATCACCACGCGGCTTGCAAGCACAAGTCCCTGCGAAAACCATTCATCCAAGTTGCTCTCGCCACCTTGGAAGGCGATAAGGTCCACATAGCCGCATCCTTTCGAAAACGCAGCCAAGCGGAAAGCCGCTCGCACTTCTCCTGAGCTTGGGCGAGGGAACCACTGTTTTCCCTTTTGAATGGGGTAATTTGATGGACCAATTACCACACAGGGAGCGTTTGGGACAACCTTGCGAATCCGATCGATGAAAGCCTCAAGTGCTAACCTAGACTCTCCTGGAGGCAAGAGGCCAACTGCCTCGTTGGTTCCATATTCCAGCATCACGATATCGGGGGCAAGGGCTCGCAAACCAGTCTCAAAGCTCGCCTCATCCCAGCGAGTGGAGTGATCCACTCGGCCTTGGGGAATTCCGAAGGAATCGACAACAACTCCCCATGGGGCTTCAATTGAAACACCCAAAATTCGCATGCGGGAAGCACGGATTTCGAAGGCTTCATTGGCTTGGATCTCTGTGATCATCTCAAGCGAGTCCTCTTGATTAGAGGAAAGCTCTCGCTCGACATTCCGATCCCGATACCTTAGAGCCACACGTGCCACTCCTCCGCCACGAAGTGGGTGGGAGCGGACAAAAAGGCGTACCCTTCCATGAAGGTTTCGATCGATCGCAAAACGAATTGTTCCTTCTTGGCGAAGGTCCAAGGCCATTCCCATTGCCCCAAAAGGTGAGACCCGAGAGGTAAGGGTTGCTTCGATGCCTGTTACGCCTGATGAACTGAGAAAGATCACGCCTTGCCTGCGATATAGCGGGAAAGGTGGGGCGGGTGCGAAAGCACCTGGACCGCCATCCCCGTAGCGGCTTTGGAGACGAGTGCGCAATCGAGCGGTAAATCGATCTTCCGAGGAGTGAAGGCCGCCCCAGACGACAATCCGGACCAATCGGTTTCGGGCTTGTTCAAGGATTGAGCGAATCCGCGGCAAAACGATTCCCAACGGATCCTCGACCACAGATGAGCTGACTTGGCTCTGGCTCCTGGCAGGTGCGAAAGCGAGAGTGCCCCAAAGGACCAGGAGGAAAGACCCGACGAGGACGTAACCTTTGAGCGAGAAGCCGGAAAACTTTAACATAGGCCTTTGGTTTTTTGAGAAGGGGAGTGGTGCTCTCAGAAAAGACGAGAAAGGGAGAAGCTCTATTTCCATTTTTTTGACTGAAAGGTTCAAAAGAGGGTAGGAGGGGGCAATGGTTGTTGAAGAAGTGGTGATTCTTCAAGGAGCTGGAATGCCTCCCCGGCTTGACCCGCTCGAGCTGATCCTCGGCGCTTCTCTTGTCGTCAAAATCGTGATGCTCGTTTTGTTTGCAATGAGCCTGCTTTCTTGGTTTGTGATTGGGAGCAAAGCGATTCGATTTTTGCGGATTGACCGTGAGAGCAAAAATTTTCTTGAAGCTTTTTGGAATCCTGCCGATGAAGAGCAGTGGTCTCCTGCTCGTTTCGAAAGCCTTTATGCTCAGCTTTCGCGCTTCGCGCTTTCGCCCCTTGCTCGGGTTTTTCAGGCAGGATATGTCGAGCTCGCTCACATCACTGCTTCAAGGCGCGGGGTTTCAAGTGATGACATTCTCAACGTGGAACGGGTCGTTCGACACGTTCTTCAGCGAGAACTCACCCTCCTCGAAAGCCAACTCCCCATCCTTGCAACAACTGGCTCCGTTGCCCCATTTATCGGGTTATTCGGAACAGTGTGGGGGATCATGAATTCGTTTCTTTCGATTGGTGCTCAAAAAGGTGCGGGTCTTGACGTGGTTGCTCCAGGAATTGCAGAAGCCCTGATCGCAACAGCACTAGGGCTTCTGGCTGCCATTCCGGCAGTCATGGCGTACAACTACTTTTTAAGACGCCTTCAGGTGTTAAGCAATGAAGCAGAAGGGTTTGCCACGGATTACCTCAACCTGGTGAAGCGCAGCTTTTTCTAGAGCGTTTTTTCGCGTGCGGGGGAATTTTGGTGTCACCGAAAATGGAGTAGGCCATGGCAATGGGTATAGCAGGAAAAGGGCGTGCCCTTGTTTCGGAGATCAACGTCACACCTCTTGTTGATGTCATGTTGGTTCTGTTGATCATCTTCATGGTGGCTGCACCGATGATGAAGACCCATGTCGATATCGATCTTCCAAAGGCAGAGGCGCCTCGCGAAGGAATCGATGAGGAGAAGCTTTTGATTTCAATCGATCGAGAAGCACGGGTGTTTCTTGGTGATCAACTGATTCCACCTGAACGTCTTGAAGAAGTGATCTCGACCAACGAGAGGATTCGGAGGGAGAAGGAAGTGTACATTCAAGCGGATGCCGCAGTTGCATATGGGAAGGTGATTGAGGTGCTTGGCCTTCTCCGAAAGGGGGGTGTAGAGCGCCTCGGGTTGGTTGCAGAGCCGATGGGTGGAGGTTCAGCCCTCGTTCCAAAGGGTGCAAGTGTCTCCACCCCATGAACTCTCTCCAACTGAGAAGGGAGGCTTGACTTTGGCTCATCGAGAAGTGGATTGGAAGACAGTAGGAGGAGCAGGGGATCCGATTGAAATGTTTTCAGGTGTGGGGCTTTCTTTGGCCGTCAATATAGGGATCCCCGTATTGCTGGCAGGTGGGGTGGCTTGGCTTCGCGGTCAGGGGATTGAGTTGTCTTTACTGGAATCAAAGGCGCCAA
>JANWYL010000193.1 GCA_025056955.1 Sandaracinaceae bacterium
TGGGGGATGACCGATCTCCAAGCGTAGGAGAAAACGATCAAGTTGGGATTCGGGGAGCGGTTGCGTACCGTGAAAATCTTCTGGGTTTTGAGTGGCGATCACCCAAAATGGTGAAGGAAGGATATGGGTCTCACCATCGATTGATACCCTGTGCTCTTCCATGGCTTCGAGCAATGCACTTTGAGTGCGCGGGCTTGCTCGATTGATTTCGTCGGCAAGAAACACAGAGGTGAAGATTGGCCCAGGCCTGAAGCGCAATTCACCACTTCGTGGGTCGTAGATGGAACCCCCAATGATGTCTGAAGGGAGAAGATCTGATGTGAATTGCACTCGGCGGAAGGGAAGACCTGTTGCCTTGGCAAGAGAGCGAGCCAAAGACGTTTTTCCCACTCCTGGGATATCTTCGAGCAATAGGTGCCCCCCTGCAAGGAGGGCCACAACCGCAAGCTCCACAATTTCTTGCTTTCCCTCAAGCACCCTCTCAATGCTTTTTAACAGTGAAGGCAGAAGCAAGATGGGTGAGTCTTGGGAATGGATGGCACAATCTTGCGAAGTCATGGAGTGGCAGAGGATGGTTGCGGTGGTGGAGGGGGTTGGTTGTCTTTGGCTTTAGGTAGGAGTGCGATTTCAATCAATGCAATTTCTCTTGGGTGCAAAAAAACTTCCCTTTGGGTGGTTTCATAGCCTGGAGCAACCAAAACAATGGTGTGATGACCAGAAGGCAAATCCGAGACCCGCAGTGGAGCTTTTCCGCGCGGCCGCCCATCGATCACCACAAGGGCATCCACAGGTGGGTTGCAGTGAAGTTCGACGGTTGCTTTCTGATTCATTGCAAGAAGGGCAGTTGTCGTTACACCTCCAAGAGAGAGAGTAAGAAGGGAAGAGAGAGAGAAAAAAACAATGTCTCCTCGAGAGGCTCGAAGTGGGATCGACGGTTGAGAAGGTGCAGGATGAGGCGAAGGTGGGGAAGACTCTTGGCGGTGCGATGCGAGCAAACGTCGAATGACACGGGAGTTGAGTCGACTCGGATCAATTGAAAAGGTGGAAAGCCGGCCATCGACATCAGGTTGAATGGGGTCAGGATCGGTGGTGATGAGCCTTTTGGCAGCAAGGCGCTCAAGGGTGTTGCGGATGAAGGAGCCGGCTTGGGGACGTAAAGTGGATCTTTCACCTTTTTGGTTGTTTGGTTCAGAGGAAAGGGTGTGGGATGGGTCGGTTGTTGCAGGCAGATGAGGTGCCATCGTTTTGGTCGAAACGCCAGCTGAGTGTAACGACGATGGTGGCTCAATGGAGGTGTATGCGTTGAGTGGTTCGCCTCCGGAAGATTCGAAAAAAACCTCAGAAGGAGGTCCGGGAAAGTCCATGCGCGAAAGGAGAGAGGTCAACTCGATCACTTCGGTGAATTCTCGTTCGTCGATGGGTTCAAAGCCTTCATTTGGCTCGATTTCAAGCAGGGTGCTTCGACTGGTGGGCAATTCGTGGGCGTATGCCACTGGCCTGCCAATCGCATCGACCGCATCCAAGCGCGCCTTCTCTCGAATAAAGTCTTTGTAAAAAAGTTGCCGAAGCCACCGAGCGAGCTCGGGGCGTTCGAAGTGTGGGGCAAAGCCAGACAGGAAAGAAAGCAGCGCCTGCTGCATTTCCTCCCCGCTTGAAAAGCGATCAGCTGGCTCTCGTTTGAGCGCCCGCATGACGATTTCAGCAAGTTTTTTGGGGACGCGGGGAGCAATCGACTCGATGGGAGGAACTTCTGCATCCCGGATGCGTTGGATGATCTCCATGTCACTTCCACGAGCAAAAAGGGGACGGAGGGTGATCATTTCGTAAAGAAGGGTGCCAACTGCAAAGAGGTCCGAGCGGCCATCTAAGGGCAAACCACGCACCTGCTCAGGGCTCATGTAGCCCATCTTGCCTTTGATGGTGCCGACTTGGGTGTGCGTGATTCGAAATGATGCTTTCGCAATCCCAAAGTCGATGAGCTTCACACGCCCATCGAAACTGATAAGGACGTTTTGGGGGGAGACATCTCGGTGAACGATGTTGAGGGCTTGCCCCTTTTCATCTCTTAGGGTGTGAGCGTAGTGCAAGGCTTCGCACAGCTTGGCACCGATATAGGCCGAGACCTCGTAGGGGATATGACCTTTGCTTTGCTTGGCAGTACGCAGGACTTGAAGAAGGTCGCGGCCCCACACATATTCCATGACAAGGTAAAGGGTGCTTTGGCAACGACCGATTTCGTAAATCGGCACAATGCCAGGATGCCGAAGAAAGCCAGCAAGCCTTGCTTCATCAATAAACATGTGAATGAACTCGGCATCCTCCGAAAACTGGGGAAGGATGCGCTTGAGCGCACGGAGGTCGGATACCTTTCCCTTTTCCATGGACTTTGCAAGCCAAACTTCAGCCATTCCCCCAACTGCCAAGCGTTCCAAGAGCAAATATTTTCCAAATGGTGTAAAACGAGGGCCATCTGCATTCAGTTGGGGTTGCACGTTTTCATGAATTGCCATGGCAGACTGTAGAGTACTGAAAGTGTAGCACGCGAAAGGGGTCGGTGAAAGGCGTGAACTCGATGGCCCCCAAGCATCTCAGCCGAATGCTTCGAGGTGGCAAGATGATTTTTGGACGTAAGAAAGGGGGCTGGCCTACACTCCGAATGATGCGACAAAAAATCCAACCGAGATGGTGTGGAGCTTGGTGTGCAGTGGGGCTTTGGTGGTTTGGCTGCATTCACCAAAAAGGCTTGGAGCAACCTCGCCGTGAGTCTTCAGAGGGTGGAGAAATGCTCAGCAGCAGGCTGGCAGCGCTTGAAGAAGCCCTTCAGGAACGTGAGGGAAGGATACGGATGCTTGAATCGCAGCTGGCCTTGGCACAATCGGAAGCGAGGGAAGCAAAGGAATCGAAAGAAGCGCTTGCCTCGGATGCCTCGGCTCAACCCCTTGTGATTCGGATTGGTGATGGCCGTCGGCAGGGTTCAGAACGCAGAGAAACACTCGAAGAGAAGGGAGCAGAAGTCCTAGAATTCGATGGAAGTTTAGAAAATAAACACTCTCAAGGGGTGAGGCCAGTGCTTAGGTTGTATGGTGAAGGGGAGGATGATCACTGGGTGAGCGATGGTGAAAAAAAAGGTGAGGCTCTGGCGATGATGATTCCTCAACAGAGCTTCCAACCTGCTGTTGAAAATAGTGGGTGGGAGCGTCTGCCACTTGCTCCTGTGAGTCGCCTTCAAACTTGGCAGAGCGCTTCATCCCAGCCACCTCACTCACATCCCATTTCACCTTCACGTGATGAGGGGGACTCAAACTTTGTGGAGTCCTACCGTGCTGCCCTGCGGCGACTTGCAGAAAGGCGCTACGAGGATGCAGATCGCGCCCTTGCGGATTTTTTGATGAATCACCCCACCCATCCCTATGCAGACAATGCGATGTATTGGCGGGCTGAGATCCGTTTTCTCCAGCGTGATTGCGAGGGTGCGGAGCACATCCTGCGCACCTTGCTCGAACGTTACCCGCAAGGCAACAAGGTGCCTGATGCCCTGTTTCGGCTTGCAACCTGCCGAAGACAAGCGGGGGATATGGCTGGATCCCAACGCTATTTGCAACGCTTGCGCGAGGAGCATTCCAGCTGGTTGCGTCACCGATTGGAGGAAGGAATATGATCAAGTGGAAAGGTGTTTGGGTTGGTGGGCTTTGTCTTTGGATGTTTACTCTTTCCAAAGCCCAAGCCGATGAGTGGTCAGAGTATGGTGAAGAGTCTGTTGGCACAATTGGCTTGCGTCGTAGACGCATGGAAGAAATTCCCCCAACCCATGTGGTGAAGCGGGGTGATACCCTGTGGAGCATCAGTGGTCGCTACTATGGAAACCCATGGGAGTGGCCCAGGTTGTGGTCGTATAACCCAGAAATCACTAACCCCCACTGGATTTACCCTGACGATGTCATCCGTCTCCGTCCTGAAGGGGAAGGGCAGGCTGTTTCGGCGGAGCAGAGAACCCGTCCTCGGTTACGGTTGGCGGAGCGGGGGCCTGATTTCATCTCGCTTCGGCGCTATGGCTACCTCGATCGGATGGCTCTTGAGCAAAGCGGTGAGATCGTCGGATCGCCAGAGGACCACATGCTGCTAGCAACCGAGGACAAGGTGTACATTCGTTTTTTGGGGGAGCGGAGCGAAAAAGAGCGCCCCCTCACAGAGTGGACCATCTACCGCCTCGAAGACGCATCTCGGCGCAATCCCCCTCAATCCGGGACGGTTGTGCGCATTCTTGGTACCGTTCGCCTTGAAAGCTACGACCAGGAAGAGCGCTTGGCAGTGGGGCGGATCATTGAGGCGCTTGATCCGATTGAGCGGGGTGATCTCGTGGCAGTTATGGATCGACGCTTTGAGTTGGTGAGGCCAACAGCTTCTGACCGCAACCTGGAAAGCCACGTGGTTGCTGCTTTCTCTCCGCAGGAACTGAGCGCGCAGGCGCAAATCGTTTTTGTTCCAGTTGGTGAAGAAGATGGGGTGCGCCTAGGAAACCGCTTTTTTGTGGTGCGCTATGGTGACAATTGGCGCAAAAGCGCTCACTCCTTAGCAATCCAAATGGCTAACCCCCTTCCTTCCTCCCCTTCTCGTTGGCCCAAAGAGGTGATTGCAGAGGGGCGGGTTGTTAGTTTGCGACCAAAGAGTGCAGGGATTTGGATCACCCAATCGATTGCGCCAGTTGAAGTGGGTGATCAAGTGGAGATGCGAGAAGGTTATTGATTGATTTCAGTCGCTTCCAATTGTCGATCGGACTTGGGAAACCACTGCGCGAAAAGCAGTGTGCGGATCTTCGCCCTGCTCAATGCGCTCACGCATGCGGCGTGCGAGAAGAACCTGGGTGAGCCGATCACCATGGTCTTCACCTGCCACAGGAAAGGGCGGCTCGCTTTCGGCCATAAGGGCTCGAATGGCTTCGTCGAGTTGGGCAAGGGAATATTCCATGGCCAAGCGCCTGGCCTCTGAGACCTTCATCCTGCCACCTCTTGAGCATTTTGACCAAATGTGGCGATGAGTTTTTCTTTGACTTTTTCAATGCGGCTTGTCAAAAAGCCCTCAAGGAATTGGCCGTTGCGGTATAAGGCGAAGTAGGGGATCCCTTCGATTCGAAGGGATTTTCGGGTCTGGGGGTTGGCTTCGGCGTCGACCACAAAGAAGTGAACGTGGGGAAATTCTTGAGACAGTTGTTCGAACTTGGGGCGGATGAGCATGCACTGCCCACACCACGTTGCGTAGAAGTCGACAATCGCATTTTTTGCTTCTCGAATCGTGCCCTCAAAATCGGCGTCGCTAAGGGATCGCACTGTCACGCTTGCCTCCTTAAAGTCAATTTAGGTTCAAAGGAAGCCCCTGGCAATTCGGTGGCTTGAATGCGATCTGGATGCCCAATGAAAAGGGATGGGCTAATCCGATGGGGAGCCCGCAAAAAAGCGCTCTGGATCTGGTCAAGGAGCATATGGGCGGCATTGTCGTCTTGAGGTGTGACAAGAAGGAGGTCGCGATGGGGGATTCCAAAATAAAAGGGGCTTCCCAAGAAAGAGCTCAATTTTTCTCGCAATTCGGGAAGAAGAATTCGGCTTGCATCAAATCCGTCTCTTTTTCCGCAAAAAAAGACGAGGCTTGAGGTGGCTTCCACCCGCAGGCCTCGAGAGCGATCGGCGAGATTGGAGAGGGCAGCACTTATCGCTTCGTCGGGGGAAAGCTCCCACGCATGCA
>JANWYL010000194.1 GCA_025056955.1 Sandaracinaceae bacterium
CTGCTTTGAAGGTCAAGCCCTGGCCTTTGGCCCAGTTGAACCGAAGCGCGTGGGCCGAAAGATCTGGTTCGAGGAGGAAGAAATTCGGATTGTCGATGAAATCGATGGAGGCGGAGAAATAAGCTCAGGCATTCCACTCGCCCCAGGCCTTGGTGTTGAAGAAGTGGGTCCTCGCTCCCTCCGCATCCGATCGGCATCAGGATGTGGTTTCGATATTGTGCTCGGCTCCAAAGCTGCCCTTTTGATTGAGGGAGCGCTCGTCTCTCATCGCTTTGGCGAGCGCATTCCCAGCGAAAGGATCCGGCTGCGTGGCATGGGACGCATTGAATACAGCATCAAGGTATTGAAACCATAGAGTGGCTTTTTTGACGATGAGAGTGCTCTTTGTCTCGCAGTATTTCCCGCCTGAATCGAATGCACCTGCAAATCGCGTCTCGAGGCTTGCGCGGAGTTGGGCCACTCGGCATGGCCTTGAAGTAACCGTGCTCACTGGCTTTCCCAACCATCCCGAGGGCCGCATCTATCCTGGCTTTGATGCGCGCCGTCCAGCGCTTGACTTTGAAGGGCCAGTGCGCGTTATCCGCACGCCGATCTACATGGCGCGGAACGCAGGCGTCATCCGACGCTCACTCTCCTACGCCTCTTTTTGGGCAAGCGCTTCGCTTCTTGGGCCATGGCTTGTCGAGGAGCCTCCTGAAGTGGTCATCGCAACGAGCCCCCAGCTCCTTGTGGGTCTCGCAGGAGCCTGGCTTGCGCATCGTTTCCGTGTCCCCTTCGTGCTCGAAGTGCGGGACCTTTGGCCAGATTCAGTCGTGGCTGTCGGAGCGATGTCTGAAAAAAACCCCGGGATTTTGGTCCTGCGGCTCCTCGAGCGGGCCATCTATGCTTGCGCAGATCACGTGGTGATCGTGGCCGAGTCTTTTAGGGACATTTTGATCGAGCGGGGCGTTTCCCCTGAACGCATCTCTTTTATCCCAAATGGGGTGGACCGCGATCTCTTCACTCCAGGCCCTCCCCCTGAACCCGACCCCTATCCTGGCCGCTTTGTGGTTTGCTTTGCTGGAACTGTCGGAATGGCCCACGGCCTGGCCACGGTGCTCGAGGCCGCTCGGATGGCTCGGCCCACAATGCCAGAGCTTCTCTTTTTGGTTGTCGGTGAAGGGGCAGAACGCCCTGCACTTGAAGAACGGGCACGCAAGGAAGGCCTTGACAACGTGCATTTTACAGGCCGCCTTCCCCGCGAAGCCATCCCACCCTTGCTCCGTCGTGCAGACCTTTCTCTTGTGATGCTGCGCCCTGACCCCCTCTTTCGCACGGTGCTCCCCTCTAAGCTTTTTGAAAGCATGGGCTGTGGGCGGCCCATTCTTTTGGGTGTCGATGGTGAAGCCAGGCGACTGGTGGAGCGCGCAGGGGCGGGGGTTTACTTTCCCCCGGACAACCCACGCGCACTCCTCGAAGCCATCACCCGCTTGCGCAGCCAGCCAGAGGAACGCAAAGCGATGGGCGAACGGGGGCACGCCTTTGTGGTCCATCACTTTGACCGTGAAGCGCTCGCGGCTCGTTATGCTGAGCTTCTGCATGAAGTGTCCAAACGCACTCCACCCAAATCAAAGGAGCAGCCCGCATGTCCCCCCTCGTCCTTCATGTGGTTGGAGCAAGGCCCAATTTCATGAAGATCGCCCCTGTGATGGGCGCGCTCTCCAACTACCCCCTTCGGATCGAGCTCGTTCACACGGGGCAGCACTACGACTTTGCAATGAGCGATGTCTTTTTCGAAGAGCTCGGAATGCCCCGCCCAGATCACTACCTCGGCGTGGGGTCAGGCAGCCATGCCGAACAAACAGGCAAGGTGATGATCGAGCTCGAAAAGGTGCTGCTTGAGCGCAAGCCCGCGCTTGTGGTGGTGGCAGGTGACGTGAACTCGACCATGGCTGCGGCCATCGATTGCGCCAAACTCTGTATCCCATGTGCCCATGTGGAGGCAGGGCTTCGCTCTTTTGACTGGACCATGCCTGAAGAAATCAACCGGATTGTCACCGATCGCATTTCAACCCTGCTTCTGACCCCATCGCGAGACGCAAACGAAAACCTTCGCCGCGAAGGTATCCCTGAAGAACGCATTTTCTTTGTTGGCAATACCATGATCGACACGCTTCTTACCCACCTTCCACGGGCGCGTGAGCAAAACACCCTCGATAGGCTTGGCCTTAGCCCAAAAGGATATGCCCTCCTCACCTTGCACCGCCCCTCGAATGTCGACGATGCCCATGCTCTTACGCGCCTTCTTCAAGCCATCGAAGAAATCGCCAAACACTTGCCCGTCATTTTTCCAGTTCATCCTCGCACTCGAAAACGAATCAAATCTTTTGGGCTAGGCGATCGAATCGAGAAGAATCCTGGCATCCGTCTGCTTGATCCCCTTAGCTACCTTGATTTCTTGGCCCTGATGGCAGAAGCCTTCTTGGTTCTCACCGACTCAGGCGGGATCCAGGAAGAGACCACCGCCCTGGGTGTGCCCTGCCTCACCCTCCGTGAAAACACTGAACGCCCTGTCACAATTACTGAAGGCACGAATGTGCTTTGTGGCACGGAGCCGAGAAGAATCATTGAAGAGGCCGAGCGCATCCTCCAAGGAAACTCAAAGCGAGGCCGTATCCCGGAGCGCTGGGATGGGCGCGCAAGCAAGCGGATTGCCGAGATTGTTTTTCGCTTCGTCGAAGGTGGGGGCCATTTGCCCATTCCTGAACCAAGCTTTTGAAAAGCGCCGTGCTTTTGCGTGTTGCGTATTTGCGTGCTTCCTTGTGCTTTGCGCAGCGCTCGAAGGTTGCTCGAAGCAGCCTGATTGGCTCACAAGGCACGCGCCCTCTTTCCCTCTCCTCAAAGGAATGCCAGAAGGAGCCATCGCATGCGCTGCTTTTCGACTTTTTTTGCTTCCAGAAGAGAAACGGAAGCTTTTTTTGAAGTTCCGCAAAGACACCCTCCCCTCTTGGCTCGAAGCCTCCCAAGAAGGCGAAATCGAAGAGCTTGTGTTTTGCGAGTTTGCTGCCCATCGTTCCCTCGAGCGCATCACGCGCCTGCGCCTCGATCGCGAAGCCTCAACCAACGCCCTTCTGGCCCAGCTTTTTTCAGGTAGGCCCCAAGGCGAGGAATTTGAAGGCGCAGTGTTTTTCCAAAAACTCAACGATCGCATCATCGAAGCCCGCGAAGCCATTGAGCCCATTTCCTTGAATTCCCTTCACCTTGAAGGAATGCCCGTCCTCATGCGCCTGACGAGGCTGCTTGGGCTCCGTTCGACCAGCATCGAAGCGAGCGTGCGGGTTGAAAAAAGGCGTGGAGGGCTCCACTGGTACACCGAGCGCTACGAAACCCTTGAAGACGGGCTCCTTTTTGCCCGCACCATTTTTGAGGGGGAAACACATATGCCACCTGAAAGCGAATTGCGTGCAGCGTGGGTGGGCGTGGCGACAGTCGATGGCCAGAGGGAAAGCCGGTGGCATTTGCCGTGGCCCCTCATTGAGGCGATGATCGGGGATCGCGAACGCAAGCAAAGGCTCAGCCTTGATGGAGGAGATGCCATCATCCCTATTGACAGGCTCGCTTGGAACAGCCCTCAGACGCTTTTCAAACAGGGAGTCTTGCGCCTCAGGCACCTCTCCCTAGCACCTTCCGAAACCCGCCTGCGCCTTCTTGAAGAGGCCGAGCGCCTGATTTGGCGCTCCTTCGAGCTTGAGGAAAACCCGCAGCTGATCGAGCAAGCGATCGACGCACTCATTGCTGCTCGCGAAAACGCGCGGGCCTACGCCTTGGCTGAGCGCGCGCTCGCCCGCACGGAAGAAACCAGCCTGATTGGAGCCCTTTTCCGTGCTGCCCCTTCGATCGAAGCGATGGAAAGGCTTTGGCAAAAGCTTGCCCCAGAAATTTCTGCAGAAGAACGCCTCTTTCTTGCCACCTTGAGCCACAAGGCCCGCGACGAGGGTCTTTCTCTTTCAAGCATCGAACGCGCTCGCCTTGTGGCCCAGAAGCGCTCGCCTCCTCCCGCCCCTTTCCTCCACCGCCCCTCGCTTTCTGCCCATGCACTGGCCGATTTCCTTTATCTATGGGCCTGCACCCAAGGTCCTTTTGAGTCCCTCACTTTGCGCCTTGAAGGGAAACTCGCCGAAAGCGCACCCTTTGGACACGACGCCATTGGCATGCGATGGGCCCAAAGCGCCTTTATCGCATGGCTTGATGTCCATCGCCTGCAGCACCTTCGTCGCCTCGGCATGTTCCTCGCCTTTGAGCTCCCAGAAAGAGGGCGCTTGCACCTCGGCCTCTTCCACCCTCGCCACCCGATGAGCGCCGCTTTTGAAGTCAAAGAACACCGCCTGCAACTCCTTGCTGTCTCCCATGGCTCAAGCTTGCGATCTTCTGCTTTTCATGTCCTCTTTCAGGCCCTCTCCACTCTAGAAGAAGGGCAAAGCGTTTTACGCATCCAATGGCCCCCCGCCCTACCCCTTCCCTCTCGCGAGCTCCTCTGCGAAGCCTCTGGAAGTGTCCTCCTCTGCCGTGCCTCAAGCCCTGACGCGCTTCTCCCCCTGGCTTGCCGATTGGCCCAAATCACTCAAACAAAAAAATGATGCTTTCCTTTCATTCGTTGATTCATTCAATATCTATTCAATGCTTTTTGGGGCAATACCACGATTGTGCTTTTCATCTTTTGTGGAATGAAAAGTGGACTGTTTCGATGGTTCCGGAATCCATTTTGAAAGCACAATCGAACCCAAAAGCAGTGTTGCCACGATTGCCAATGAGAGCCCCTCACTGATATGAATGGCACCAAGCCACTCATGTCGCAAAAGGATCTTGACTCCAATGAAAATCAACACAATCGCCACTGCATGCCCAAGAAATCGAAAAAGCGGAAGCAAATGCTCGAGAACCGCATAAATTGAGCGCAACCCTAAAATCGCGAACATATTTGATGTGAAAACAATAAATGGATGGGTCGTTACGCCAAAAACTGTTGGAATCGAGTCAATGGCAAATACCAAATCAGAAAATTCAATCGCAACAAGCACAATGAAAAGGGGCGTCGCCATTAATCTTCCATTTTCTCTCACAAAAAACGCCTCTTTCCGATAGCCAGAAGTCACTGGCACCCAACGACGCAGCCATCGAATCAAGCGATTTTCTTCGTAGTGCTCATGCTCTGCTTTCGACTGTATGAGCAAACGAAAACCGCTCACGACCAAAAACAATCCAAAAATGTAGAGCACCCATTCAAAGCGTTCGATAAGTGCCGTTCCTGCAATAATAAATAAGCCCCTTAGAAGAATGGCTCCAATGATTCCCCAAAACAAAACCCGATGTTGATAGGCGGCAGGAACAGCAAATTCTCCAAATATCAACATGAAAACAAAAAGATTGTCGACGGAAAGGGCTTGTTCGAGAATATAGCCAGTCAAGAACTCCTTGGCGCGGCGCCCGCCCATGCCTGGCAAAAAAAGAAGGAGTACTGCAAAACCAAAGGCCAAGCTCATCCAGAGCCCAGTCCAAAACAAAGACTCCCTTAGGGTGATGACACGCGGTTTCCTGCGAAAAATGAAAAGGTCCAAAGAAAGCATGGCAAAGAGAAAAACGAGGAAAGATGTCCAGAGGGTGAATTGGCTGATTGCGGGCATTGGATGAGTGGGTGG
>JANWYL010000195.1 GCA_025056955.1 Sandaracinaceae bacterium
ACTGAAAAAGGTGTGTCTGCGATCAGGCAAGTGCTTAACCCACAATCCTAATTCCTAACCTAAGGCCCGCCTTGCTTTGCTCCCTCCGAAGCCCCTTCAAGCTGCTCTTTGAGCATTTCAAGCGCCCGGCCATGGATGCGGCTTGCCCAAGATTTGGACACACCCAAACGCCTTGCGACCTCTTCAAGAGGCCGGTCTTCAAAGTAAAAGCCCTCAATCACGCTGCGCTCTCGCTCGGGCAACTGCTCAATCGCCTGTCGCAAGCGCAGCGCTTCATCGGCTTGGATCAAAAGGTTTTCTGGCAAGTCTGCCTCGCTTTCACCATGGGCCAGCGCGCTTGTAACAAAAGCCACGCCAATCCCATCGAGGATCGCGCGCATGGCCTCAAGGGCATCTTCGAGTTCCATGGGCACAAGGGGGCTTCCAACACCCTTCACTGCTTCATTCTCGAGGAGATCATTGGCCGCGCTCGCAAAACGCACAGCCTGCTCAAGCCCCTTTGGCAGGCGGCGGGCCTGACGCAAGCCATCGAGGATGGCGCCTCGGATTCGGTAATGCGCAAAAGTGGTAAATTGAACGCCTCGGCTTGGATCGTAGCGTTGGCGCGCCTCCAGGAGACCTTGAAACCCCCATCCGATCAGGTCATCAAGCTCCTCTTGCCAGCCGAGTTCAGCCTGAAGCTTGAGCGCAATCCCGCGCACCAACCCCTCATATTCCGAAATCCATTCTTCGGACTCCCTTTTGGCCTCCATGAGAGATGGGAGAATGCCGAAAAGCCAATGGAATGGTCAATGCCCCCTTGCAGCCGTCGCAGGAGGCATCGCACAAAATCCCTCATAGTCGATATAGCTTTTGATGGTTGGGTGTTCACCGCAAACTGGGCAATTCGGATTCCTCCGAAGGCGAAGAATGCGAAAACTCATCTTGAGAGAATCGTATGTCAGAAGACGCCCGACCAAGGGCTCGCCTTTGCCAAGGAAAATCTTGAGTGCCTCTGTCGCCTGAAGGGTGCCTATCACGCCAGGCAAAATGCCAAGCACTCCTGCTTCAGCACAGCTTGGAGCAAGATGCGGAGGCGGTGGCTCAGGATAGAGGCATCGATAGCAAGGACCTTTGCCTGGCCACAGGGTCGTCACTTGCCCCTCAAAGCGAAAAATCGAGCCGTGCACCACAGGAATGCCTCGCCACACAGAAGCGTCGTTGATGAGGTAGCGAGTGGGGAAGTTATCGAGACCATCAACAATCACATCCCATCCCACATCCAAAATGCGGTCGATGTTTGCGCTCGTCAGGCGTTCTTCAAAACCCACCACTTTCACATCGGGATTGATGTTACGGAGCGTTTGTTCAGCGCTTTTGACTTTGGGCATGCCCAATCGATCGATGCCATGAAGGATTTGGCGCTGGAGGTTGGAAGCATCGACGACATCATTGTCAACGATTCCAATCGTTCCAACCCCTGCCGCAGCAAGATAATAGGCAGCTGGCGAACCCAAGCCCCCTGCTCCGAGAATGAGCACGCGCGATCGCAAAAGCTTTTCCTGCCCCCGCTCGCCAACCTCGGGAAGCATGATGTGCCGAGCGTAGCGCTCCCGTTGATCGGGGCGAAGTTCCACGGGCTTTTCAATCGGATAACCGAGCTCTTTCCACCGCGTAAAGCCAGGATATGCGCTTTCAACGTGTGTGTATCCCAATTCCATGAGCGTGCGGGCAGCAAAAGCACTGCGAATTCCGCTGGCGCAGTAAACCACGATTTTGGCGTTCTTATCAGGCACTTTCTGTTCGGCCTGCATCTCCAAAAAGCCACGGGGAATATGGATGGCCCCTGGGATGTGCCCAGCCCGCCACTCCTCGCTTTCTCTCACGTCAACGATGATCCAACCCTCCTTTTCTTCGATGCGTCGCGCAACTTCCTCCAAGGGAACAGTCCGGACGAGCGATCGTGTCTCCGAAAGCAATTCGCTATAGCTTTTGGGCATCGTCCTTTATCTATCCACCCAAAGGGCAAAAAATTCAATCTCCCCATGGCCACACGCCAAAGCCCGTGCAAAGAGCCAATTTTGGCATTCGGTTTTGTCCAAAGGGGTTTAAGATGGATGACATGAGATGCCCCTTCAAGCTGGTGTCAAGGGAGTGGTTCTCGTTTTGGATTGTGATTGGAAGCATTGCCTGTGGCCCTGAATTTGCCCCACCAGATGGTGGGGTTAGGGATGCTTCGGGGGATGGATTTGTGGCCGATGCCTCGGATGGGGCGATTCCAGACGCTCCCTTGCGTGAAAGGCCGACAGCCTTGTTTGTGCTCGATGGAGCAGCTGATTTTTTCGATCTGCCTTGGCCAAACGATGCCCGCTTGAGCCCCATGGGAACCCCTGATCTTCGCGCCTTCCCAACGGGAGGGCGCAGCCTCGTCCAGCGTTACATCGATGCGATCGGCCAAGCCCAGCAAGGCTGGTCCACAAACGGGGCAGTCTATTTTCGCTTTTCGCATCCTATTGATCCATCGACCCTTCCTCAAACCCTCGAAGATTCAGTTGCTCCCCATTCCAGTGTTTGGCTGATCCGCATCGATGGGGATCCGACGCGTCACCCCTTTGTCACCTATTTTGAACCTCGGAAAACGCGATTTTGGCCGGGCAACGTGCTTGCGGTGCGGCCTCCTGATGGTTTGCCCCTCGAAAGACGCAGCCGCTACGCTGTTGTGATCACGAATCGGCTGAAGGCAATTGGGGGACAGGTCTTTGAGCGGGATCGCGATTTTTCACTCATGCTCTCGGGAGATCCACGTTTTGAACGCACGGCCCGCCTCTACGCTCCAGCCTTGGCCGCAGCCGAGCGCCTTGGGCTTCAACGGGAGCAAGTTGTCGCAATGACCGTCTTTGAGACCCAAGATCCAATTGCCATCGCTGAGCGCTGCGCCCGATTCATCCGCGAGGAAATCCCTCCTCCTGAAGTCGACAATTCCGCATGGAGCCTCCGCGAAAGCACAAGGAATTACTCAGTCGTCCATGGCCGCTATTTTGGCTCTCCTCGTTTTCAGGCCGGTTCTCCCCCATACCGCAGCGAAGGAGGAGCGATTCAGCTCTCTCCAAGCGGAGACCCCATTGTTCATGAAATGGAAGAAATCCGCTTTGCTCTGGCCATTCCGCGCAGCCCAATGCCCCCAGGCGGCTACCCGATTGCCCTCTATGCCCACGGGACAGGAGGAGACCATCGCTCTTTCATTGAGGATGAGACGGCAGCCCTTTTGGCGGAGCGCGGGATTGCCACGATGGGCATTGACGCTCCCTTTCACGGAAACCGCCCCTCAGGCAGTGATCCATCGCTTGATTTTTTCAACGTCCTCAACCCACATGCCGTCCGTTGGAATCCGGTACAAACTGCCTTGGAGCACATCGTACAGGCACGCATCGCAAGCACGCTCGAGATACCGCGGAGCATTCTTGAAAGAGACGGGCAGCCAATTCGTTTTGACCGCGAGCGGGTCTATTTCATTGGTCATTCTCAAGGAGCTTTGGTCGGGCCGATTTACCTCGTTCTCGATCCTTTGCCAAAGGCCGCCCTCTTCAGCGCAGGAGGCTCGCTGATTGGCCATAGCTTCATTGCAAAAACACTTCCAATCGATATTCCGCGCCTCGTACAAGGCCTTCTCGGCCTTTCGGGTGCAAACCCGCAAGAAGCCTTTGAAATGGAGGGGTTTGTCATGGAGCATCCCCTCATCACTTTGGTTCAGGGGTGGATTGACGTCTCAGATCCAGGCAATTACGCGCGCTTTGCGTTTGAGAGTCCCCTTCCTGGCAGACCCCATCGCTCAGTCATTCTCATCGAAGGCATGCGCGACCAACATGTTCCTCCTCCATCGGCTGAAGCCCTTGCCACCGCCTTCCGTGCACCACCAGCCGAGCCCATTGTGCGCCCCCTTCCAGGCTTGCGTTTTCTTGGCATCCCGGAAGCGCGAGGAAAAGTCGAGGCCAATGCCCGTGGAGGGGCCACTGCAGCCCTTCTCCAATTTGCCGAGGGAGATCACTTTGTGTTCTTTTACGACGCACGAGGACGCGCCCGGGTAAGCGCTTTCTTCGCATCACTTCTCGACGGAGGCCCTGGCCGCTTGCCATCTCCATAATAAGATGTGGAAGGATGGAGTGAGAGAAAAGTGAAAAGAGCTTTCGCTCTTTGCGGTCGAAGCTTACAAAATGTAATCCTTGAGGCGCAGAACATCCCTTAGCGCAGCAAGCTTTGCCAAGCCAGCGGTTTCAACCTGCCGAACCCTTTCGCGGGTAAGGTTCATGATCTCGCCCACCTCTTCAAGCGTGATTCCACCGCGATCAGCAACATCAAGGGCACACGTTTCGGCCATTTCCCAAACCTCAATATCGGTGAAGTTGATCTTGATCGCTCCGCGGACGGGGTGCACGTCGAGGTAAAGGTGATACTTGCAAGAAACGAAGGGACAAGGGCGCTCCATTTTCAAGCAATCCGCCCGTGTTTTGGGACGCCAATAGTCGGTCTCTGGGTAAAGCTCCCTACCGCGAGCAAGCTCCTTTTTGCTCAGGCGCCGTATGGAGATGGTCTTCCCTCGCGGTCTCTCCCTCCGCTTTCGTGGTTTTGGAGATGCTGGCTCAGGAATTTCAGCAAGCTCCTGAGCCAAAGAGGTGGCGCTTGGTATTCCTGCCGATTGAGGAGATTCAGAAGATTGAGAGGGTGTGGATTCGTCTTCAAGGTGTTCTGCCATAGTGCCTCCCATCGAGTCAAAAAATCAGGCTTGCGTTTGTTCGCCCACAAACACAAGCAGAAAACCACAAAATGATACCCACCTGCCTATTGAGCCAAGGCACACAAAAGGAATGAGGGAAAACTTCCCCTTCTAGTGCACTAAAAGCAACCCTTTTTAAACACTGCCCTCAACACGCCGCGGTAAAACCGCAAAAACCCTTGGGCCCCACCTCTCCGCCACCTTAGGTAGGAAGCCAATTGAAAAAGCTTCGGCAAAAAGCAACTCACACGCACCTTGCCGCTCCCATAAAGGCTCCCACAAAGGCTTCTCGGATGGCATGGATCGAACTCCAAAGGGGGTCTGCATCAGCATCACCGCGACTGCCGAATGACAAGCGCCAACCTAAACTTGAGGCATGCCCTTTGTCAAACATTCTGCACGTTTTTTTTCAAAACCATTGCGTTTCTGGGGTTTTTGGGCGCTCAACTGCTCTTCTCTTCCTTTGCCAAAGGGATGCGCAAAGAAGTACGTGCTCCTTTTTTCGTTGTTGGTACTTGTGGCTTGCAGCCATCGTGGCCAAGCCCAATTTGGTGATCCCTGCACCTCCGATCGCGATTGTGCAAAAGGGCTTTGTGTGGCTGGAGTGTTTTCTTCCTCTCCGGTTTGCACCAAAAGCTGTGCATCCGATGGCGATTGTCCCCGGGGCTGGACTTGTTCAGCCGTGACCCAAAACAATGTGGTGGTTTGCCGCAAAGGACCGTCGACGCCTTTTGGGCACCGCTGATGGATCGCCTCGCACTTGCCTGTCTTAGGCAAAAGAAAATGAAAACCGAGCGCCAGGCTCTGCATCGCGCTCCTCTGCACATCAATTGGGATTGCCTCCT
>JANWYL010000196.1 GCA_025056955.1 Sandaracinaceae bacterium
GATCGCCCGCGCCATCCTCGAGGAGGGGCGCCACGTGCTCCTTGCAGGCGAAGGAGCAGCCCGCTTTGCAGTTGCCCGTGGTTTCGAGCCTGCCGATCCCGCATCCATGATCACCGACTCAGCAAGGAGGCGTCTTGAAGAAGTGCTCCGTGGGCGTGCCGATGGCCACTGGCCAGGTGGCACGGTGGGGGCCGTTGCCCGCGATGCTCAGGGCCACCTCGCGGCAGCCACAAGCACAGGTGGAACGGTAGGCAAAGCCCCAGGCCGCGTCGGCGACTCGCCAATCCCAGGCGCCGGCACCTACGCCGACAACGCCTCTGGCGCAGCCAGCGCAACAGGCGAAGGTGAGGCGATCCTCCGCGTCCAGCTCTGCCGAAGCGCTTGCGATCTTCTGCTCCACGGCCTTGAAGCCCCACGTGCTGCCAGCCAAGCGATCGCCCATATCGGCGGGCGCATCAAAGGCCGCGCTGGAATCATTCTCATCGATCGCAATGGGCAAGTCGGTATTGCCCACAACACAGAGACCATGAGCTGGGCCATTGCCAGCCCTGGTGAGCTCAAGTCCGGCTGGCGATGGGAAGGCAGCCAACCCTAATCCTCATGCTTTTTCGTTTACAATTTCGATTCAACAGACACGATATCGTCCGGATTCTTGCAATCATTTGGCTGATTGGAGTTGTTGTATTTTTTTCAATTTTTTATTTGAATGACTTAAATTCAAATCGCCTTGAGCGAAGGGACTATTACTGTTTTTACTACGCGGGCCTCCTCTATCGACAAGGTCAAAGCGGGTACGAACATCCCGAGCGCCTCTTTGCCAATCCGCCTTTTGTTTTGCCATTGCTCGCCTTGATTTCGAATGCAGGACCCACTCGATCTTATTTGATTTTTTTTGCGCTTGGCGTTCTCTGCGTCATCGCATCAATCCGAGTTGCCACAAGAATTCAAGGAGTACCAAAAAGTTTTTTTCTGACTTGGTTGCTTCTCGCTTTTTCCACTCCAAGCTTGTTTTTCGCTTTGCACTTGGGCCAATTGACACCGGCTTATCTTTTGCTTTGGAGTCTTACACTTTGGGGTTGGTGCACTGGTTCTGACCGCATCGCAGGCATTGCCTCCGCCTGCCTTTCTGCAAAGCCACCGCTTGCTCTTTTTGCATGGATTTTCGGTTTCTTGATTCGCCCTTGGCGATTCCGGATCAGCGCGATCATTGGGCTTTTTGCGTTGGTCTTGATTGGAAAACCGTGGCAAATCGAAAACTGGGAAGCTTTCTTTAAAGCACTTGAGAAAATTGCAAACAAACACGAACACAAAATCGAATCCTGGCGGAAACAACACACGCTTTATGCGATTTTGAGAACGCTTCTCTGGAAGGCCCACGGAAGCCCCATCCAAGAACCAGAACAAGGCCTTTTTGAAGCACGCGTTTTGGCTTTAGCCATCATCCTTGCTTTAAGCATTGTGGGAGGATTTTTCTTTTTCCGTCACCGAAAAATATTTTTGGAGTGGCGCCATCGACCTGAGCGCATGGCGCGATTGTGCTCGCTTGCAATGCTGGCGACCGTTTCTTTGAATTTTTATCTTTTTTATTATGACTCTGCGATTTTGATTCTTTCTGCAATGATTCTTTTCGCTTTTCGAAGCGATTGGATTTCTTTGGGGCGCTGGTGGGGTGCTTTGCTTTGCGCGATTGGAATTGCACTGAGCCAGCCGTGGGTTGTGATTTTCCTCAATTTCCCAAGCCCAGTTGGGGCGCTGGCGCTCACTTGGCTTGTGCTTGAGGCACAGGACCTCGCTGCGCTTTTGCACAAGGAGGCTTTGATGGCCACCTCTCAAAAATTAGGGCCTTGAGGTCGACGGAAGCGCAAGCCCCCAGTCCAAGCGCAAGCGGTGAGAAGAAAGGAGGGCTTGGGCAAGGCTTTCTCGGCTTTCTCTTTGGGCCAAGGCAGGGCAAAGGACAATTGCGCGATCGGCCACCCGCATGGCAGCCAAGGCATCGTTGGGAATCAATTCAAGCTCGATGGCGTCTTCGCCCATCGCATCGATGTGCCAAGGGCCAAAATGCCGAAGCATCAAAAGAAAGCGCAATACCCCCATGAGGCCAATCCCCTGGTGAGGGCCAGCCACCCCAACTGCTGAAACCGCATCCAAAGGATCCCTTGTGGGCACAACGCCAAGGCGAAGCCCCCCATCGCCTGTGCCCCGGGCCTTCCCATAAGGAATCCACAAAAACACAAAAAGCCCTTCTTTTTCCCCCTCTTTTTGCATTTCCCTTAGCCTTGGGATCGGGCAGGGCCCATCGATTTCAACCAAGCGAAGCCATGGATCTTCGAAAGCAAAGGGCCTGGCCTTCCATTTTTGCATAAGCCAGCCCAAGGCCTCCTTGCGCCCTTCTGTCCAGCCCTGATCCAAGCGCAAAGCGACTTGGGCAAAGCGATAACGCTCGGGAAATGGCCCTTTGGGCCAAGGAGGAAAAGACGACACGGAAAGAAAATTAGCACCCCTTCAACACATCCGGAACCATCCCTTTCTCAGAGGGCCATGGCTATCGCATTGGGATGAGCCGCGTCCAGGGGAACCCCCCACAACCACTCGCTTCGGGATTGCTCGGATTGGCCCGTGGCGCCGAGCGGGCCATCTCAGCCGTCATGGCATCGTAGACGCTTTGACAGTAGTAGAGATTGCCACCCGCACGCGTCCACTCAAAGCGGCTATACCGGTTTGGATTGTAGGAATTACTGGGATCATTTCGGGCAATCGCATAGTCCATGTCGTTATTGACTTCGACAAAGTGGTAGCGGGAGACTGAGGCTCCAAAGCGATTGACCCATTCAGCGGCCGTGATTTCGTGGGTTCCGCCGAAGGGGTCTGTATAATTCCCAGCGATTTCGATGATGGGAAGCCCCGCGTCAGGCCGAGGTCCCGCATCAATTCGAGCATCGTCTGAGGCATCTCTTGAAGAGATGGCGTCTTGGACAAAGGCATCGCTTCCACCTGCATCAGCCGTGGTCACCGCGTCTTGGCCACCGTCTTGGACAAAGGCATCTCGAATAGACACATCCTCTACAGCCGCGTCTCGAGGCGGGGGACCGCTGTCGGAAGTGGTGACATTTTTTCCGTCATCTCCACAGCCCAAAGGCCACACGCCGAAAAGCAAAACCAAGGTTTTCCACAGGAGCAGTTTTTCGATCGATGGTTGATTTTTTTTGACTTCCCTCATCTTTTCCTCCTTTTCGTGCCCTCCGCACGATGGGTTCACCTCATCGCAAGGCAGGTCTCCTGGCTCTGGTTCATCGGAAGTGGCGCCTTCCCAGGCAAAGCCCAGTGGCGCATCGCCACTTCCTCCCCAACTACAGTGGCGGGGGCCGCGCCGGTTTAGGCAAAAGCGCCCTCCGGCTTCCCTCTTTCCCGCTTGCTTTCGCAAGCGACCTTGCAATGGCGGAATCGTTTGGATTCCGCAGCCTGATGCTACGCTGGTTGATCTTTTGGCGCAAGCCCAGTCCGCACGCTCTCTGGGAAAAGCCACGGAATCAGAGGCTCCCCGGCTTGGGCCAGGGCATCGTCATCATCTGAACAAAAAGGAAAGCGCAAAACAGGCACAGGCAAGCGCCTTTCCAAAATCGAAGCGTTGAGGCGTGTTGAGGGATCACCTTGAGACCAAGGGCCTTGAACGAGCACGATCGCCCGAATGCTCAGCCCTCGCCTTTCTGCCGACTCATGGGCTGTAAGCGTGTGGGAAAGGGTGCCAAGCGCATCGCGGGCCACAATCACAAGGGGCCACTTGAGGCAGGCAATGAGCTCAGCGATGGTGTTTGTGGGATCGATGGGAACAAGAATCCCTCCTGCCCCTTCAACAAGGGCAAATTCATGGCCTCTTGTGGCCCCATCGATGGCCTGGGCCAAGGCCTCGATGCTTGGGAAAGGCAAGCCCTCCTCTTCACAAGCGGCCATGGGGCTTAGAGGCAGGCGCCATCGCAAAAACCCAGAGCACCTTAGGGCTTCTGGCAGCCCACAAACGCGGGAAAGGGCAATCGCATCCTGGGGATCAGGGTCGACACCGGTCTCGATGGGCTTTAGTGCAATCACGCGCTTTCCTTGCTTGAACAAAGCCCGGGCCAAGGCCCGTGTCACCCAGGTTTTCCCGCATCCAGTCCCTGTGGCGGTGATGAAAAGCGGATGGAATGGCATATCACCATCATAGAAAGCCTTCTTCCCACCGTGCGCCTTGACTTGGAGGTGGCCCCTGCAAGCCTTTGAGGGTGCTTTCCTTTCGGGAGCACGTGCGCGAGCGCCTGGAAGAACTTAAAGCCGCTTCGCTCTTAAGAGATCCCCTCTTGAGCGAAGCCCAGGGGAGCACCCATGTCGTTGTTGGAGGAAAGCGCCTTTTGAATTTTGCCTCAAACGACTATTTGGGCTTTTCACAAGACAGTGGCATTCGAAAAGCCCTTGAAGAAGCGGCAAAACAATGGGGAGGGGCTGCATCAAGCCGGCTTCTTTCAGGAACCCTTCTCCCTCACCGCAAGGCCGAATCCCTCCTTGCCGCCTTCGTTGGCCATGAAGACGCCAGGCTTTTTTCTTCAGGATATGCGGCAAATCTTGGAGCAATCTCGGCCCTGGTTGGGCCCGGCGATGCGCTTTTTTCCGACGCACTCAACCACGCAAGCATCATCGATGGGTGCCGTCTTTCACGCGCGAAGGTTTTGGTCTACCGCCACAAGGACATGGGCCACCTTGAGGAATTGCTCGCCGAAAACAGGCAAAGCTTTCGCGCTGCGCTGATTGTGAGCGACGGCGTTTTTTCGATGGATGGCGACATCGCCCCGCTTTCCGAGCTTCGGCGCCTGGCCGATCGCTACGAAGCCGGCCTGCTCATTGACGAAGCCCATGCCTTGGGGGTTTTGGGTCCGGAGGGGCGGGGGCTTTGCGCAAGCCTCGGTGTCCAAGCCGATGTCATCACCGGCATGTTGGGCAAGGCCTTTGGGCTTGCCGGTGGCTTTGTTGCAAGCGATGCGATGACGATTCGGCTCATCGAAAACCGAGCCCGCTCTTATGTGTTTTCAACAGCCCTTCACCCAGCATTGGCCTTGGCAGCCATCCATGCGCTTGAACAGCTGCGCCAAGCCGAGGAAGCCCGCAAACGCCTTCGGGAGTTTCGCTCGCTCGTGTGGAGTGCCCTCCCCCCTCCCCTTCAAGCCCGCATCCAAGCCCACCCCCACGTTCCAATCGTCCCCATCGTAATTGGAGAAGTGCAAAAAACCCTGCGCTTTGCAAAAGCCCTCAACGAGGAGGGGATCTTTGCTCCCGCAATTCGGCCGCCAACCGTCCCCGAAGGAAGCGCCAGGATCCGAATCAGCCTCTCTGCTGCCCACGATCCAAAAGAGATCGAGTGGGCAAGCCAAATTCTCAGAAAAAAGTGTGTAGAGTTGATTTAAACCAAGCCCATCTTTTGGCCCTCACCGTGATCACCCATCCCCCATCCCTTCTCATACCCACGCGGCTGTTCTTGCACCCTGACAATTGCATGGCTCAATTTTTTTGGTGATCTCATTCAATCGCAACTTCTGCCCATATCGCACCCCTAAG
>JANWYL010000197.1 GCA_025056955.1 Sandaracinaceae bacterium
GGGCTCGCTCCCTCCGAAACACCTCACGCACCACCCGCTTCACTCGGTTGCGCCTTACGGCACTCCCCACTTTTCTGCTCACAGACACCCCAAGGCGGGAAGGTGCGTCATCTCCTCTTTTCATCACCCAAATCACGAAGCGAGGGGTGTGGATGCGAACACCTTCGCTTTGAACCCGCTCAAACTCTTTCTTTTTGCGAATGCGGTCTTTTTTACGAAACGCCTCACTTTTTCTAGGGGCAGCTTGGCAAGGCTTTGGGAGGTCCAAGGGCACAGGCGCTCATTTTTTATAGCATGTTGGTGCAAGCCGCTTTCTGCCTTTGGCACGGCGACGGGCCAAAACCCGGCGACCGCCTTTTGTGGCCATGCGGGCGCGAAAGCCGTGCGTGCGAAGGCGACGAGTGCGGTGAGGCTGGTAGGTGCGCTTCATGGCATCCCCTCATTTTTCAACCAATGGAGCGGGCACTAATCCAAGCACGCCCTTTGCGATGTGTCAAGGCCTATCGCCATTCGCTTGCACAAAGGGTAGACTCTTTTCGTGCGCAGCATCGGTTGGTGTTTTTTGGGACTCTTGTTTCTCATCGCTTCCTGCGAGGCCGAAAGGCCCCTAAGCCTCACCTCTCCGAGTGCCCGCATGGATTTCGCAAGCGAGGATTTTTTCGCTGCTCCGTGGCCAAGCGAACACTTGCGAGATGCAAGTGGTCGCATCGATATCTCGCGCTTTTCCGCTGGCTCCAATCGCCTCGTTGCTGCGATTGTCGGAGCCCTCGCCCAAGCCAGTGGCTTTGGCACAACGAGTGGCATACAAATCACGTGGACCGATCCCATCGATCCCGCCTCGCTCCAAACCCAGGTCCCGAGTGGTACCCCTGAAGACAAAGTCCAGCTCATCGCAATTGACGGCCCTCATCGAGGCCAACGGGTACCCATTCGGGTGTTTGTGAGGGACTCAAGCGGGCCTTGGGGAGCTCGAAATGTGCTCACTGCGCTTCCGGTGCAGGGCCTGCCTCTAGCGCCCCAAACGCTCTATGCCTTGGTCGTGCGAAAGGGCTTGCGCACACCTGAAGGGCGCTTTTTCGTCCAGGCCCCAGCGCTTCGCCTCTTGCGAGAAGGCAAAGCCCCAGCTGGCCTTGAGGGGGAGGCCCTTGAGGCCTATCGCCAAGCCCTTGCAACCCTCGAGGAGCTTGGTCTCGTTGGAGACGATCTTTTGGCTTTGGCCGTGTTCCGTACCCAAGACCCAACTCAAGTGATGAGGCAAGCTGCAGCAAGAACCCTGGCCCGAATTCAGCCGCGCCGCCCCTTCGTGCGCAAGGAGCTTTTTGACGACTACTGCGTTTACGAAAGCACCGCGATGGTCCCTGTGTACCAGGAAGGCGAAGCACCATACACCACAAGAGGTGGCGCCTGGCAGTGGGATGGGGACATGCTCCGCCTCGACCACGAAGAGGAAGCCCGGATTCTCCTTACCCTGCCCCGCCAACCCATGCCGCCCGAAGGATTCCCCCTCCTCCTTCTCATCCGAACGGGGGCTGGGGGTGATCGCCCCCTGGTCGAGCGCGGGCCGCGCGCCATGCGGGGGGCTCCAGCAATTCGGCCTGGCACCGGCCTGGCCCTTGACCTTGCCAAAATCGGCTGGGCAGGAATCAGCATCGATGGCCCCCACGGTGGCCTCCGCAACCGCACAGGCGGTGACGAGCAATTTCTTGTCTTTAACGTCCAAAACCCCATTGCCCTTCGCGACAACCTCCGGCAGTCCGCGTTGGAGCTCGTTCTTCTTGCGCGTTCGCTTGAATTCTTTGAGATCGATGCCTCCGACTGCCCAGGTCTTGAGAACGCCAACGTGCGCTTTGATCTTCGATTCCTAAGCCTTCTTGGGCACTCGATGGGCGCGAGCATTGCTCCCCTTGTTGCAGCAGTGGAAACGCGATTCCGAGCCATCATCCTTTCTGGGGCAGGTGCGAGCTGGATTGAAAACATCCTCCACAAGCAAAGCCCTGTCCGCGCCAAAGCCATTGCAGAAGCCTTGCTCGGCTATCGAAGCAGCCAAGAAGGCCTCACGGAATCAGATCCAGTGCTCAATTTTTTGCAGTGGGGAGGCGAAGAAGCCGACGCAGCTGTTTATGCCCCATTGATTTTGGCGCATGAATCTCCCCCCCATGTCCTCGTCTTCCAAGGCATTGTTGATACCTACATCCCACCTCCTGTGGCCAACGCCCTCACTTTGGCCCTTCAGCTGGATGTGGCAGGTCCTGTCATCGACAAAAGCGAAGTGCGCTTGAGCCACTTTGAGTCAGTTCTCGATGTCTTGCCCCTCTCTGGAGGGCGAGGGCTTGGCTATCCGGTTCGAGGCAACCAAAGCAAAGGAGGCCTCTCCCTCACCCGTGTGCTCACCCAGCATGCCGAAGATGGCATCGAAGATGGCCACGAAGTGCTTTGGCAGCGGGAGGAAGTGCGGAAGCAACTCCGCTGCTTTTTGCACTCCCTTGCCCGTGGAACCCCTCAAGTGATCGACCCATCAAGCCCGCAATGCCCCTAGCCTATCCCAAGGGCTTTGAGCTTTTTGTGCAACCCCTCGCGGGTGATGCCAAGGGCCCGTGCCGTTTGGCTTTTATTTCCCCCATAAATTTGGAGGGCCTCGCGGAGCACCCTGCGCTCGAGTTCCTCCATCGTTTCACGCAAGCTCCCTCGTAAAAGCAGCCTTCCTTCAGGGTTCAGTTCTTCGATGCGATAGATGCGAGGGCTCAAATGCTCTGGGCGTATGAATTCGCCCTCTTCAGCCTGAATCACAATGCGCTGAACTTCATTTTCAAGCTCTCGAACATTTCCCGGCCAAGAGTAACGGCACAGGTGCTCCATCGCTTCTTGGCTAAAGCCAAGCACGTGCTTTCCAAACTCGGTTGAGTACTTACGCAAAAAGTAGTTGGCAAGGTGAGGAATGTCTGCCACCCTTTCTCTTAAGGGCGGCACCTGAATGGGAAAAACCTTCAGCCGGTAATAGAGATCCTCGCGAAAGCGCCCCTCAGCCACCTCCTTTTCGAGTTTTTTGTTGGTCGCAGCCACGATTCGCACGTCAACCTTGATGGTTTTGGTATGGCCAATTGGACGAATTTCGCCCTCTTGAAGCACGCGCAAAAGCTTTGCTTGAAGCTGAAGGGGCATTTCGGCAACTTCATCAAGAAAAAGGGTACCCCCGTCAGCAAGTTCGAAAAGGCCTTTTTTGTCTTCCGTTGCACCGGTGAAGCTGCCTCTTTTATGGCCGAAGAGCTCGCTCTCCAAGAGATTGTCGGGCACAGCCGCGCAGTTTTGAGCGACAAAAAGGCGGTCGCGACGGTCAGACCAGTAGTGCAAAGCCGAAGCCACAAGCTCTTTGCCAACCCCCGTTTCGCCCTCGATGAGAACAGTCACCCTCGTATTGGCAACCCTCCGCACATGGTCAAACACACGGCGCATGGCCTCGGATTCGCCAATGATCATCACTTCCCGGCGCTTCTCCTCACGCTTTTTGAGGAAAAGGTTCTCCCTCCGCTCGCGTTCTTCTGCGATCCGCAGCTTGTGATAAAGCTGAGCGTGGCAAAAGGCTTGCCCTGCAGATTGACCAAGCAGGGCAACGACATCGAGATCGCGCTGGCGAAAAATCCCTGTCCCATCTCGGTTATCAACTTGAAGGACGCCAATAATTTCTTCCCCCCTCCAAAGCGGCACCCCGATTGTGCTGTAAATGTGGGCCTTTATGATCGATGCGGTCTCTCCGACTTCCCGCTTGGCATCTGCCACGAGCACCGCCGCTCGCTCCTCAACGACCCGCTTCACAATGCTTCGCGAAATCGGAATCGGCTCAGTCGAAGGCCCGCGCCGGAGGCGGGTGCCTACAGGCACGTAGCGGGGCAAGCGCCCGCCATCGCCCTCATCTTCCCTAAGGGCCACTGTGACGTGGGTCGCAAGGGGCAAAAGGCGAAAGACTTGGCGGGCCACGGCATCGATCAAAGGCTCGATCTCAAGGGTGCCTGCGATCTCTTTTTGGGCTTCATAAAGCAGGCGCAAAAGCGCTGCATCGCTTTCGAGATCCGCTTCGACCCGGCTGATCTCAGCCACCCGCCGCAAGCCAACCACCCGGCCTTGCTCACTTTCCGCACTGATATCGAGCCTCACCTTCAATTTGACAGGCGACTCCACATCCCCAAGCCAAATTTCATCACCATCGCAGATCACGGCTTCTCGGCCCGCGCTTTTTGAAACATCGATCACCTCCCCCCCTCTCCAGAGCCGCGTTCCATTTGTGCTCTGGAGATCCCGTATCACATATCGATCAACCGCCCAAAGAACGAGCGCATGTTCCCCTGAAACATGCCAATCCTGCAGGACCAATTCGTTGCTTTCTGAACGCCCAATTCGAATGAGGTCATTGTCGCCCTCAAAGACCTTTCCCTTCTCTTCTCCGCTCAATACCTCCAACCGCACCGTCATGCTCGCTCAAAAGAACTGAGTTCTTGGTTCTTGTTTGATCAAGAGATCATGAAGACCTGCGTGCTGCCAAGCGGGCCTGGATAGCCAGCGCAAGACGGCTCACCTGGTTCCAAATGGCCCGTCCTTCTTCTGTGCGTTTGAGCTCCTCAATGCGTTTGACCGCTTCATCGCTCCCCTTGGTCGCCACAAAGTCGAGGGCATAAAGCACCTCTGTGCGCACTTCTGCTTTTGGATGACCAAGTTTCTCAATGAGGGCCTTGATCGCCTCCTCGTTATTTACCCCATAACGCGCGATCATGTGACAGGCCTTCCGGACCACAACAGGCTCTGAGTCCGAAAGCTTCTTGATCCAGCAAGCAAGGTCTGCGTTGCATTCCTGGATGGGAGCAAAAAGATCTGACAGCTCAAGCATGCCATCGCGGGTATCACCTTGTGGCTCGGCCTCAAAGAGGCGCTTGAGGGGCACTGCCTCATCCCCATTGGCCAAAAGAATCGCTGCTTGAAAAGCATGCACGCGAATGAAGGGGTCTTCTTCCTGGCCCCGTCCTGGCCGTTGGGCCTTCTGCACGAAGAATGGGATGAGCTCTGGATCGATAAGGTGTTGCATGATGACAAGCACCTGTGGACGCGTCGGCACCTTGACACGGTTGAAAACCTGGATGAGGGCTTCTCGGATGCGTTTTGTGTCTTCTGGCGCCCGGTGGATCGATGCGAGTGCAGCGGCTGCTGAGATCATCCGCATCTCGTCCGCAGGATCCTCTTCCACCGAATCTGGTTTCTCACCAGGATCCAGCTGGTTGGTTTCACGGATGAGGGCATCGATCGCTTCGCGAAAGCCGAGTTGACCCAGTGCATAAGAAGCCTCAGACGCGACGATGGCTTCAGGACGAAGCTGGGCAGCCGCCTGGGGATCGCGTTTTCGGATGGCCTCAATGTAATTTGAAGCGATTCGATTCGCATCTTCGTTTTTGCCTTCAAGCGTGCGAAGGAGGGGCTCAAGGGCTGGCCTCCCAATCCGCACAAGCGCCTGGGGCGCCACATCATTCATCCGCATTTGGGGATTATTGGGATCAAAG
>JANWYL010000198.1 GCA_025056955.1 Sandaracinaceae bacterium
TCGCGCACAGCTGCCACACCTTCAATTCGACTCAAGATCTCTTGGGCCTTGGCGCGATTGCCTGCCCCCTCGACAACCACGATGTAGCGGTTTTGGCCGCGCCCACTGAGTGCCTGCGGGGTGTCATCTGCCACAATCTTCCCGCGAGAAATGATGAGCACACGTTGGCAAGTCACCTGAACCTCGGCCAGATTGTGTGTCGAAAGAATCACAGTGCGCTCCTTGCCAAGCTCCCGAATCAGCTCGCGGATCTCCACTGCCTGATTCGGATCAAGCCCACTCATGGGCTCATCGAGAATGAGAATTGGCGGCTCATGGATAAGGGCCTGGGCAAGCCCTACCCTCTGCTTTTGACCTTTGGAGAGAGTACGTATTTCTTGACCATAAAAGCTTCCAAGATCACACGCTTCGACCACACGTCGAATGGCCTGGCGCAAGGCTGCCCGCTGCAAGCCCCTCATCTCCCCCACAAACTCGAGGTACTCTGCAACCAGCATGTCACCGTAAAGGGGTGTGCTCTCCGGCAAGTAGCCGATTGCCGCCCGCACAGCCAATGGATCCTCCCAAATGTCTGCCCCCCCAACAATTGCCGTGCCCTCAGAAGGCGCGATGTAGCACGTGAGAATTTTCATTGTCGTTGTCTTGCCAGCGCCATTTGGGCCCAGAAAACCGACAATTTCTCCTTTCCGAATCTGAAAATGAACATCATCGAGGGCGCGAAAAGAACCATAGCTTTTTGAAAGCCCCCGGGCATCAATCATGAGCTCGGCCATTCGTCACTCCTTCTTTTGAGCAATCCAGGAAAGAGGGAAGGGCAAGAGGCGGGCCGCAAGATAGCCTCGGCCTCGTTCTTGTCAAGAGCGTCCTCAACCGTCCTGAAAGCAATGAGCCGCCTCATCGCCAAAGGCAACGCCAAAAGAGCTCCTCCTATTCCCTAATCAATCCTCCTCATCGCTTGGTCGAAAACAAGCATGACAATCGCTGGGGATTGATCTCCTGCTGAGAGATGACCATCCTGAGGTGGGTGCTCCCATGGTGCAGGGCTTAATCAAAAAAGAAGGCCAAGCTCTTTTCTTCTCCAAAGCCAGTCAGAGGCAAGCGCGTAATCCACAAAAGCGTTTGCGTCTAGGCATGTGTGCAGCTGTCCTGGCCATCGCAGTGTCAGCGAGTGGGTGTAACCCAACCCCATCTCCGGCTGACGGAGGCAGTCCATATGATGCCGCCCCTGGATTTTTGGTCGATCCAGAAATCACCCTGCCTTCGCCTTCAGGAGTGTTGCGTCTGCGAATTGCTCACCTCCTCGTCGCTGGCCCCAATCTCACCATGTGCTTTTCCATACGCCCTGGCAGGGGTGCACCAGAGACAACTGGCAGGATGGTTGGAACAGTTGATCCAAGCCGCGGTCTGGATGGAACCTTGCCCTACCCTGCAGTCACACCATACCTCAATTTTCCCGTCTACCCCAGCCCTGGCCATGCAGTTGTTGTGAGGTTTTACCCGCGCGAGCGTTTGCCTTTCGCCTCTTTAGGAGCTCCTTGCCCACAACCAGAGGGCATGCCACCCCTCCTTGAACATGTGGTTGAGACTGCGTCGGTAACCACTCCGATCACCTTGGTGCTTGCAGGGGTGGTTGAAGGTGCACCTGTTCGTTGCGTCAGAGGCTGCCCCCCACCGCGGGTCATTGTGCTAAACGACGACCTTACGACTGCGCCAGGGCAAGTGCGGCTTCGCCTCATCCAAGGAGTCCCGAATTTGATCGCCCCAATCCATGTCTGCTTCGACCCAGACTTCGAAGCTCCCGATCGACCTGGCCCCGCTCCACCGCAACGCATTCTCCCGCCAGAAGATGATTTTGACGGCATCGGCTTTGGTGAGGTAACGCCATACATCCAAGTTCCTCCCCTTTCAAGCACCCCAGGAGCTTTTTTTGTGCACCTTACCGTACCAGGCCCGCCCGATTGTTCTCCAAGTACCCTTGCGCTCGGTCCAATCACCCTGCCATTCCCTGTGCCTGAAACTGCTCCTCCAGAGGTGGCCCGTACCCTTGATCCGGGTGATGTTCTCTCCCTTTTCGCTTTCGGCCGGGTGGGAGACCCTTGCCGTCAAGATTCCGACTGTGCTGCTTTGGGTGGCCGCTGCCTCCCAATGCGGATGATCTGCCAAGATCGTTTGAGCCCATCGATGTTGCCATGGAAGGATGTTCGAGGAGTTCGCTAGAGGGAACGCAAAGAGCGGCGCACCTGCACCCAAGTGCCTGGCTCTTGGGGAGTGGTGACGATCGCATCCCAACCTGGTGGAAGTGCCGGCTCCGTCCACTCAAAAAGCCAGCGCGCATCAAGAGGGGCCAAGTTGATGCAACCGTGGCTGCGTGGGCGTCCAAAATCATCATGCCAAAAAGCTGCATGAAAACCAACACCTCGAGCAAAATACTGCACCCAAGGCACCGCTTCGATTGAGTAGTTCGCCTCCACGTCGCTTCGCTCGAGATCATCCATCGGTGCCTCTGCCAATTTTACCCAAATGCGGTGAAGCCCGATGGGTGTTTCGTGCTCTCTCCCACCTCTCCCTCCAGAGATCAAGGTGGCATAAACAGGGCGGCACCCTTCATAGGCCACAAGCGTTTGGGTGCGGAGATCAACATCAATCCATTTCTCCTGAGGAGCAATGCCGGGAGGTGGCGCATCTACGGGAGTTGGCCAAATCAACTCACTTTCATGAACAATCCCATGATCGGTTTGAACCAGGTGAGTGGAGAGACGAGCTTGGATGCGCAAAAGGGTGCGCCTTGGAATTCGGTTAAAGCTTCGTTGAAACCCTTTTGGTGTTTTCTCCCAAAGCGCAGCACCTCCATGGTCCACCCAAGCGATATCAAGACGACCATCTTGCAGCTCTACCCCTCTAAAATTGCTTGGCTCACAAAAGCGAAGAGATTCTGTTGGGATCCATAACCCTCGCAGCGTTTTTGCGAAAACAACTCCGCGAACTTCTCGTATTTCACCAACTACCACACCAAAGCCACGCCCCAGTGACTCGATCATTTGGTCATAAAAGTAGTCTTCTGGGCGAGCATAAGCCCAAGTGCCGTCAACCGAAACGAACGCATAGGTGTGCGGAAGGAGTGCACCTTGTGGAACGCGGGGAAGCCTTTCCCCCCATGGCAATTCCATTGATGGCCGAACCAAGTCCTCGCAAATGAAGCGTTCAGGCCCAAGCTCGTACCAAAAGGCACAACCTTTTCCAGCAACCCTCTTTCCCATCGGGAGACGTGTGCCCTGGCGCACGGTACCCCTCCTCGGTGCATCGGTACCCGGCGCGCTTCGCACCGTTGCTCCCAACGCAATCACCTCGAGCGAAACCACAGAACCCTGGGCTTTCACCCCTTCGATTGCACATGCAACCAACAAGAAGAGCACTGGCAGGGCCCCTGGGGCCAGCCACACCATTCTGGCACAAATGGCCATGAATCACCCTCCTTGATCACCCTTGCCGATTCTGGCAATGGCTCTGCGAACGTCATCGTAATGGGCAGGTTGACAAGACACAAAGCGATCCGCATTGAGGAGAGAGCGAAAAAGGTGAAGCAAGCGAGGTGAAGAAGAAAGGTTGAGAAGGAGTGCACTCAGCTTTTCTTCAAGCTCCTGAGGAAGGCCACAGACGGTGCAAAGGGCATCGGCAGGAATGGGCCGGGTGATGAGAATTGGGTGCATTTCATCACGAGGCACAAAAGGCGACCAACCAACGAGCAGCAAATCCACTGCTTTTGCTTTTGTCTCAACTGCACCATCGACCTCTTTGGCCAAGTGCACAAAGGTCGCACCCACATCCACCTCGCCGTCTCTTACAGCTCGCACCACCCTCATGTGCGCCCCCAAAAAAGCTTGAGACAAAAACAATGCATCTGGCTCTAGCCCTTTTTCCAGGAGCTCGAGCTTTGGGAAAAGGTGTCCTGCACAAGAATCTGGATCAACCCACGCCACGCGCTTACCTTTGAGGGCCTCAAGCCCATCGAGCTGGGAGGCACGGCGCACAAAAAGAGCTCCTCGGTATCGCGGAGCATGCATGCGCTCAGCAGAAAACACCTTTGCGATCGCTCCCTGATCGAAAGCCCGCACAAAGGTTGCAGGAGGCAACCAAGCCAATGCCGCTTTGCGCCGAACCACTCGCTCCAAAAGGCTTTGGTAAGAGGATTCGGAAACCACCTCCCATTCGCTCCCAAGGGCTTGACCAAGCCTGTGAGCCAATTCTGTCCGCAAGTGATCTGCATCTTCCCCGAGATGAAGGGGCCCCGTTGCAAAGGTCCACCTCGTCTTGTTGTTCGCCATTTGCAGAAGAGCCTACAATTCTTTCATGCAACAAATCCATCAAAGGTGGAAATCCCTCCTCTGGAGCTTTGTGTTTGCAGTGTCAACAGGAGCAATCGCTTGTGGTTCCCCCGCTCCTACACCAGATGCCCACATGATGGAACCTCAGGGCGATGGTGGAAGGATATCGTACGGGGCCATCCAACGGATCGCTAACGCCAAGTGCGGCGGCCAAGGTTGTCACCGCCCTCCTGACATTGACATGTATTTTTCGGTGGGCACGATGACCGCGATGTGCAACATGGGCGAGCGGCGCTTTGTCGTCCCAGATGATCCAGACAGCTCCTACTTGATCCGCAAGCTTCAAGGGGGGCCGATGATCTGCAACAACCGCATGCCCCTCGGCAGGGCTCCACTCCCTCCCGAGGAAATCGATTTGATCCGGGAGTGGATCCGGCAAGGTGCACGCCGCGACTGATTGTCGAAAGGCTTAGCGGCCAAAAAGCCACACTCCAGCAAGGCCAAGCAAGCATAAGGCAGCAATTCCAGCCCAAAGCCACACACTCCGAAAAGAGCGATTCGATGGACTGGAGAGCACAAGCGTCTCTCGTTCTTCTTGCTTCTGCCCGCTGGGCTCGGCTTGTGTGGCCTGGGCGCTGTACGGTCGGGCTTGGCGAGGAGTGGCCTTGGCAAGCGCTTCTTCGATTTCTTTGAGCGGGCGCTTGCACCATTCTTCAATTTCTTCGCGTGTTGCGGGCTCTTCAGATGCCCTCAACCCCAAGGCATGAAGGAGATCCCCTACGAAGGCCAAAGCGCTTGAATGCCGCTTGGTCTTGTCTTTCGCAAGGGCCCGATCGATCACTTCATCGAGGCTGGCCGGCAAGCCCGGACGCTGAACAGAAAGGGGAACCGGAGATTGACTGAGGATCTTCATGAGAATCTCGGCCACTGTTTCGCCCTCAAAAGCCACTTTCCCGCTCAGGGTTTCGTAAACAATGGCTCCAAGCGCAAACACATCGCTGCGGTTATCCACATCAGGACGTCCCATCGCCTGCTCGGGGGACATGTAGTAGGGTGAGCCCAAGGTGGTGCCGAAAGCCGTGAGCTTAGGGCCCGTTTCCAGCTGGAGCTTCACAGAGCCAAAATCCAAAATCCGCACTCGATCGCCTTCGGCGCCTCTCACGAGAAAAATGTTATCGGGCTTGAG
>JANWYL010000199.1 GCA_025056955.1 Sandaracinaceae bacterium
CAGTGATTGCCGCAGCCGATTGCGCCTATGCCCCCACAGTGGTTTTGCTTTCTGCACTGGTTTTGGGTGAGCCACTGAGCCTTGGTGTGCTTCTAGGCACCCCCCTGGTTGTGGCCGGGCTCTTTTGGGCTTCTCAACCAGAAAAGCGCACCCCCTCGCGGGTTGAACCGATTGGGCTTCTCGGAGTCTTGGGTGGCGTTGTGCTCACAGCAGTGGGTGTGATCATCGCAAAACCTGCCCTCGAACGCAGCAACCTCATCGAAGCCACCACCCTGCGCCTCGCCTCGGGCGCCTTGCCAATTGCCATGGTTGAGATTTTTGGACAGCGCAAAGCTTGGGCCCGTTTGGCTGGGCTTTTGGCGCCGCGCACGGGCATCAGGCTTTTGGTTGGAAGCGTTTTTGGCACCTACCTTTCCATGTTGCTTTGGCTCGGGGGGATGAAGTACACAAGCGCCTCTCGGGCTGCCATCCTCAACCAAATGGGTGCGGTGTTTTTGCTTGTGATTTCACGCCTGATTGGGGAAAAAATCCCTTTGCGCAAGTGGCTTGGCGCAGGAATTGCAGTCCTTGGGGCCCTCTGCGTGATCGCTTCGAGAGAATGAGCCTACCCCCCTTTGAGCGCAAGCCAATCGATGTCCTCAAGGGCCTGAGAGACTTCTTCGACCCGATCCAAAGGAGGAATCAGGGGAATTGTGCCATTTGGATGGCTTTGGCTCCAAAGCCCGCGCTGGCTGAGCGCAGAAAGAATGGCATTTTCATGCCCTTGCGCGCAGATGAGCCGATGGAGGCCCAAGCCTTGGGTGGGGAAAGCGCGCTCAACGCACGCAAGCGCCCTTTCAAAGCGCTGGATCAATCCCTTGACATCAATCCGTCGTGCAGCCCGCAAAAAATGCATCGCCTGAATCATCGAAAGCTCATCGCCATCCCATGTCGAAACGAAGGTGAGGGGCGTCCCCACAAAAAAGTGCGAAGCCACATGAACGTGGCCATGCTGCCCCCCTGTCCACCAAAGGAGAAGATCGGGAGTAAAGGGCTCAGCGCCTGAAAGGGCTTCTCTTTTTACCCATGGTGAGCTTGCAAAAGGCCCGCGCCCGCTTCGGTAGTAGGCACTTGATGTTTCGACGAAAACGATGGGAATTCCCGTCTCTTTGCGAAAACGCGAAAGCGCCAAGATCGCTTCCTCTGAAAGCACAAGGCCCGTGCGCTCGCCCACTGGCTCTGCGTAAAGCCCAACCACGCGCTGGGCTCCGCCCGCCCGCTCCACTGCCTCGAAAAGCGACTGCAAAAAGGCCTCTCCGCCAACGCGCGCGGGGTGAGGCACCCGCAACACATCAAAATATGGCGGCCCCTGCCGATGGGTTGAGGGATCCGAAATCGAGCGTGCCAATGCCGTTGTGTGGCCAACGTAGGTGCCTTCAAGGCTCAAGGCAAAGCGCCCCTCCTTTCTGTGCCATCGAAGAATCCGAAAAGACTTATCGACGGTCTCGTCGCGGCCTGAGGTGAAAAAGAGATGGGGCAAATTCGGAGTGAGGACAGCCACCTCTTCAACAGCGCGCACAATCGCAGGGGTTACGTAATTGCAGAGGGTGATTTTGTTGACGGTTGGTCCGTAAAGAAGCCCACTCGCTTCCGCTTGGACAAGAGATGCAAGGGGGCCCTCAAAGGGCGCGACCACCCCTCTTGCCAAATCAATTGGCCCTTGAGGCATGCGGATCTCACGGGCCCGGATGCCCCGGAGGGGCTGCCTATAGTAGCGGGCCCTCGCATCTGGCTCGCCATACTGGCCTTCAAGCACAGACACGGTGAACGCACCAAAGCGATCGTTGATGCGAATCATGGCATCTGCCGCCCCAATCCGATTGCGCCCAACCATCCAAAGGTAGCGAGGGCTTCCATCCGCTTTGGTGAGGGCCCTCGCCTCACGGAGCAAGGCTTCCTTGAGGCGACTCCCAAGGCCTAGCCCATCAATCGCAAGGCCTTGGGCTTCTGGAGCCACTGTGAGGGCCACGGTGTATGCCGAGTCTTCTCGCCCAAGGTGAGGGTCGCGATCAGGCCCCTCCATGTCTTTGACACGCTCAAGGGGGCAGGCAATCGCGTAGCCCAAAAGCCTTTCTTGGGTCTTGGCATCGAGCGCCACAACCACAATGCCATCGGGATCATCGAAGCCCAAAGCCAGCCTCTCTGGTGGGTCGCGGCGGGCAGGCTCGTAAACCCGGGCCTCCAAGGCGAGGATCTCGCCCAAAAGACGCTCCTTTTCCTCTGCTCGGGCTCGGCGGATGACCACTTCCCCATCAACCGAAGGCCTCTTTGGACGCGAAAGGCCATATGGAGGCAAAGGCAAATCATCCCACTCTTCAACCCGAGCTCCTTCTCCATGGGCCCATCCCTTGGCTTCAAGGAGCGCAAGCGTTTGCTCAATCGTCCCAAACAAAAAGGCAATGTCTTCCTCACTCATCCCCCCATGGAGCCGATAGCGAACCGTCCTTTCGCCTGCACCAAACACAATGGCGCCGCGCGAGAAACGGGAGGCCAAGTGGTTTGTGAGGTGAGCGGGGGTTGGAAGATCAAAAGCAAAGGCAAAGCCCTGCGCGCGGGGATGAAGCACGAAAAAGGGAAACCTTTGGGCAATTCGCTCAAGCCCCTTCCGCACAAGCCGCTCGATCCGCTCTGCATCGCCTTCGCGCTCGGAAATCAGCTTGGCATGGATGTTTCCGCGAATCAGAGAAGTCACAAAGGCCTGGGTCGGCTCTGGATCTTCGAAGCGGCTTAAGACCACCCCAACCTGCGCTCGCTTTGCGAAAACCACGCAATCAGGCCAATCCGGATTCCCATCCCGATCGACCAATTTCCAAAGCGAATGCCACGCAAAAGGCCCGCCCAAGCCAAAGCCACACTGCACTTCATCGACGATGAGGGGAACGCCGAGGGCGCGCGTCAAAAGGCGCAAGGCCCTAAAAAAGCGAGGGGTGGCATAGCGATCCCCACCCTCGCTTTGCATGGGCTCGACGATCACCGCAATGTGCGGCTCTGCACGAAGGCGATCGCGCACAAAGCGCAAGCTTTCGATCTCCGCCCGCAGCAATGGATCGATGTCCCGGGTCTTGGCTTCGAAGGCCTCAATGTCGGCCCCTGCCATGCACTCACGCCAGCCTGGAGGATCAGGTGGCCCAACTGGATCCGGCTCTGTCCAAATCGGAAAGGGTGCAAAAGCCACTTCGTAGCCAGGAATTTCGAAGGGCAGGCGCTTTGCGGGAGAATAACTCGCGTGGAGGGCAAGCAGCGTGCGCCCGTGAAAACTTCCCTCAAAGGCCAGCAAGCGCTTGGCGCCTGGCCGCTCCCTATGGCAAAGCGCAATCGCTTTCTCGTTGGCTTCTGCCCCGCAGGAGGCGAAAGACACATGGGGAAGGCCCGGCACAAGCGCACGCAAGCTTTGGGCATAGCCCTCGGCAACCGCCTTGCCCTCTCCATGAAGAATTGAGCGCCCCCTTAACATCGCATCTCCAAACACCCCGTCCACGTAAGCCCGAACCAAGGCATCGTCGTTAAAGCCAAAGGGCAGGGTCGCTGTCTGACTCATCGCATCAAGGACCACCAAGGGCTCGTCATCGATCGAGACGTAAAGGCCTCCTCGGCTTCGCAGGTGATCGAAAACAGGAAGCTTCTTTTCCCGAACCACCCGCTCGCCTGCGCTCAGGCGTTCAATCCAACCTGTCGACTGAGGCAATCGTTCAGGGCCTTCGAGCTTGGGCTTTTGGGGCTTTGGCGGCCTTGGCCCATCGATGAGGCTGCGCTTGGCCTCCTCGGCCTCCTCGAGCACGTGCATGCTTTCGATGAGATCGAGGTCTGGAGGAGGCAAATCCGGCTGGAGCAAAGCAAGGGTTGGCACCACACCAACCGCATTCGACTGGACGGCCACGGGAATCGCGAGGTTTCTCGGCGCAAAGCTGCCCGCTGGGCGAAAATTCCCACTCCGCCCCACCCCCCCAAAGGGCAAGCGCGGCGAGGCCTGGTTGGTGGAGCGGTTGCGGTTCAAAATGCCAACCCGCGTCTCGCGGTAGTAGCGCTCAAAACGCGCATCGCTTGCCGTAAAAACACTCGTTGCAAAGCCATAAGGGGAAGCATTGAGGACAGCGATGGCTTCTCCATCGTCTTCAACAATTTCGATGCCAAAATCCGGCCCAAAAAGCTCAACATCGGTATAGCCCGGCACTTCGTGAACCCCCCTCGGGAGCAAATGAAAAGAAGCCGTCCGATAGAAGCCACCAGGCAAGCGCTCCCCCCTCACAATTGGCTCTCCCCCAGCCGCCTCGCAGGCCTGAATGGCCCGCTCAAGCTTGATGAGGCCGGCTTCGCTTGCAAGCGGTCCTGCAAAAGCCCTTGGATCATCCGGGTCACCGAAACGCAAGTTTTGTACCAACGGAAGGAGGGCATCGATCAAGGCCTTGGCCTTCGAGGCATGGACGAGCACCCGATCGGTGCAGGTGCAGCGCTGCCCTGTCGTCAGGTAACTTCCGACCACAATTTCGTGCGCCGCTTGGCGGATTTCGGCGTCTTCGCAAACCACTGCCGTGTTCTTTCCGCCCATCTCCAGGGCAACCAGAACCTCTGGCCGATCGAGCAGGGCCTCCATGATTTTTCTGCCCACAGGCCAGCTCCCTGTGAAGGCCAAGGCACGCAAAAGCGGGTGCCCAACCAATGCAGCCCCGCTTTGGGCCCGGCCGTGGATCAGGTTGAAGACACCCGGTGGAAAGCCTGCCTCATGGGCTGCCTCTGCGTAGCGAATCCCACAGAGAGGCGAAAGCTCGCTTGGCTTGACGACCACGGTATTGCCAAGGAGCAGTGCAGGCACCACGTGCACGTGGCAAAGGTGCAGTGGGAAATTGAAGGGGCCGATCACTCCAACCACACCATGGGGGTGCCAACGCAACGCCTCGCTGGGAAAGCCAGGAAGTGGGCCCTCGCGAAGGTCGCGCTTCACCGCTTGGAGAACGAGGTCAAAGCGCGCAATCAGCGATTGCACTTCCGCGCGGGCCTCGCTTCGAATCTTGCCAATTTCTCGAACAATCGCATCGGCCAAGGCCTCTTTTTTGGCCTCAATCGCCTTGCGAAAGCGTACAAGAAATTCCCACCGTTCGGCCATGGATCGGCTGGACCAACCAGCAAAGGCTTCGTGGGCGGCTTGAATCGCCTCATCCACTCGCTCCGGAGTCCAGCGAATCGCGACCACAGGCCTCCCATCGTGGGCCGGATCAATCGACACAAGGCGCTCCCCCTTTGGCTCAACGAAGCGCCCACCGATATAGTCAGAAGGAATTTCACGAGGCTCCATCAAATCAAGCTTAGCGCTGTCCGGCCTCTTGACTGAGAAAAAAAGTAACCAACTTTCAAAACGAGTGAATGGGTTGCCCCTTTTTGGCGTTCTTCAAATGGGCCTTGCGCACTGGAGGAGATATGCAAAGCCGAGCACTC
>JANWYL010000019.1 GCA_025056955.1 Sandaracinaceae bacterium
TGAGCAGCCCGAATCCTCCCGTGCCGCCCTTGAAAAAGCCGGTCAAATCCTCAGCGAACACATGCCACAAAGCGCGGCAATCCTGCAAGAAGCTGCCCAGGCCCTTGAAAGGGGTGATGGAGAAGGGGCGCGTGAAGCGATTCAAAGGGCCCGAGAAAGCCTTCAACGTGAATCAAACTCTCTTCCTTCTTTCATCACCAACGCCCAAAGACACGCTCAAGCCCTCCGTCAGGCAATCGCTTCCAAGGGTGGCAATGCCTCGACTGACGAATCGAATACCACCCCATCATCCACGCCCAGCCAACAACCTCAACAAGAAAGGGATACCAACCAAGGTGATTCAAGCGGAAATGGGCGTCACGATGGTGAAGATCGAGCCATGGGCATTGCCCCAACCAACCAACACCAAGATCAAAGCATGCACTCTTCCGGTGGGATGGAGCCAGGTGAAACAGAAAGCACCCATCAGGGTGATCAACGAAACGACGGCGATTTACAGCCACCTTCCCATCAACTATCCTCTCGTTCAACTGAGCAGCAACCCCACGCACAAGGCCAGCAAAATCAGCAAAACCAGCAAAACGCAAGTGCTGGATTGGGGGAAGATGGGGAAAATACTCACCGATCCGAAAATCCTCTCAGTCACCCACCTCAATCTTTTCAACCACCCGACCATTCACCACCTTCTGGGCAATCCGCCCAGGCTCAACCGAGCCATCTGGGTTTGCCCCATCATCAATCATCCTCAGCTGGCTCCACAACCAGGGCATGGGGGAACGAAACAGGCGGGCCAATTCAAGGCAGGGCGACATCCACCCCACGGGCCAATTGGCAGGGGCATATCGATCTTGGGCCAGAGGAGTGGTCCCTCTCTCGGCAGCAATCCCCTTCGATGGCTCAAATCGGATCACCCCAGCGCTTTTCATCATTCCCACAAACCCTTTTTCCACACCACACATCACCATTCAACGGGTTTGATAAATCAAGTGGGGGGGAAGGCACCCACCAAACCCTCATGCCACCATCCATCCAAGGTTATGTTCAGCGATACCTCGAACGACTTGAAGGCATGCATGCGCAGTAGTCATTGAGGTTGCGATGGGAAGCCACCCTCCCCTTGATGAAAGCCATTCGCCTTCCAAAGAAGAGTTGGCAAGGGCTTTTGTTTCCTCTCGCGCCTTGGCCCTGGGAATCATCAAAGAGGTGGCCTCGCGGATCGTCGGTCAAGAAGAGGTGATCAAATGCGCCGTCGCAGGGTTGCTCCTTGGGGGTCATGTGTTGGTTGAAGGTGTTCCTGGCCTTGGGAAAACCCTGCTTGCCCGAACAATTGCCAGCTCAGTTGCCCTTCGCTTCAATCGGATTCAATTCACCCCTGACCTCATGCCTTCGGACATCCTTGGGACCCATGTCGTCCAAGTTGGTCAAGATGGGCAGCCGCTTCTTGCTTTTGAAAAGGGGCCTATCTTCGCCAACGTGGTCTTGGCCGACGAAATCAACCGCGCTTCACCAAAAACCCAGTCTGCCCTCCTTGAAGCAATGCAAGAAAGGCAGGTATCGATTGGCAACCAGAGCCATCCCCTTCCCACCCCCTTTTTTGTGATCGCAACCCAAAATCCCATCGACAACGAAGGCACCTACCCCCTCCCCGAAGCCCAGTTGGACCGCTTTCTCATGAAATTGATCGTGCCTTTCCCAAGCGAGGATGAGCTCCTCGAAATCGTGCTTCGGACAGCAGGAGGAGGAGAGCAAGCCGTGCAGGTCGTTGCAGAAGGATCGGAGGTGCTTCGCGCAGGTGAGTTGATTCGTTCTTTGGCGATTACGGATGTGCTTTTGCGTCAAGTTGTGCGTTTGGTGATTGCCACCCACCCAGAGCATCCCACCGCCCCTCCCCTGGTCAAACGCTATGTGAGAGTTGGCGCAAGCCCACGCGCAGCCCAGTCGATTTTGGCACTTGCAAAGTACTTTGCTCTGCTTGATGGGCGTTTTCACGTGGCCACAGAAGACATCAGGCGGGCACTTCTTCCCTGCCTGCGTCACCGAATACTGCTCAATTTCGACGCAATTGCTGATGGGCTCAGCGTCGACAAGGTGATCGAAGAACTCGCCACCTCCTTTGTGGAAAAAACTCGGAGTCGGTGAATTTTGGAAAAATGGTGGAAAAGTCGCTCGTCGTCAAATTTGACGCAAAGGTGCAGGCCCTCCTTGCACGCGCTCGGTTGCGTGTCACCCCACGTGCCACCTCTTTCCGACAAGGTGAACACCCTTCACCCATTCGCGCAAAAGGGATTGAGCCATCGGATCTCCGCCCATACGTTCCGGGTGATGACGTGCGGCGAATCGATTGGAAAGCGTTTTTGCGTTCTCGTACCTTGGTTGTTCGGCAGTTTGAAGAAGAACGCAACGCAAACATCACCCTTTTTGTTGACACCTCCGCGTCGATGGGAATTGGCACCCCTTCGAAGCTTGAAGTGGCCCGTTTTGTGGCCGCTGCGATCGCCTTTGTCGCAATGCGACAACACGATGTGGTCGAAAGCATTCTTTTTGCTTTTGCTCAAGGTGCAGCCCCCTCTTTCCAAACCCTCTGGCACCCAGAGGGGTGGCCCTCGTGGCTTGGCACCATTGAGTCTGCGAAGGCCTCTGGAAAGACAGACTTTGAGGGCGCAGTGAAAAGTTTCGTGCAAAAAGGGTCTCAGAGAAGCCTTGCAGTCGTGATTTCCGACCTTCTCGCCCCCGGCTTCCCCCAAGGTTTCCGCTTGCTCACAAGCCGGGGCCATGAGCTCCACGTGATTGCCATCGCTTGTGATGCCGATGAATCCCCTCCTGTGGAAGGAGCGATCGAAGTCATCGATTCAGAAAGCGGAGAGCGCCTCCATGTCGAAGTGGACGAAAGCATGCGCCAAGCATTGCGACAGGCAATAAGGGCTCATCGTGAAGCGTGCCGAGAAAGCGTGCAGCGGATGGGTGGCACCTATGTCGAAGTGAATGTCGCAATGAAACCCGAGGTGATTGTCCAACGCATCTTTGGAGGAAGGGCATGAACTTCACCGCCCTCTCCCCGTGGATCGTCGCAGCACTCAGCAGTGCCACGGTGCTTTTCCTCCTCATCTCCCACTGGATCCGGCCACAACCCAGGCCATTTATCGCTTCGAATATCGCCTTTTGGAAAAAAGCCATCGTGCAAAGCGCTCCCCCAAAGTGGAAAAGAGGCAAAATCCCTTGGCTCTCTTTGCTTCTTGCGGTGCTCCTCGGCGTGGGTCTTGTGTTTTTTGCGGGAGCACCTGAGGGCTTGGCCACGCAGAAAACAGCGCTTGCGATTGTCATCGATGCCGGCTGGACGATGGGAGCCCTGACACGTGGGGGCATGACACGCTTTGAGCGGGCTTTGAAAGAAGCAGCGCAAATCGCCTCTTCGGAAGGGGGCCAGCTCCTTTGGATCCGCGCAGGCACAAGCCCCGAGCTCTTGCCCGAAATCCCAAAAGAAGAAGCTCTTAGGAGACTCCAGCGCCAGGGCGTTGACGACGCGCCCTCAGCACAGGATTTGGCCCTAGAGCTTGCCGATGGGATGCTTTCTGCCCACTCCCAACACACCCACGCCACAAGACGGATTGTTTACATCGGTGATCACGAGCCTCGGATTTCCACCCACTCCCGACTCGAGTGGGTGCGTGTTGGCATTCCCGTCGACACCGTGGCCATCACCTCATTTTGCGCAAGACGCTTGCTCCATGCAGCGGGTGAATACCTTTTTGAGGTCGAGGTCAGCAACCACAGCAACGCCCAAGCAAGCTTTCGCCTGCAAGTACAAGCTGAAAACATTCCTCTTTTTGACCAAACCTTGACCTTGGGCCCCCGAGAGAAGCGCTTGGTGGGCGGCGTGGGAAGCACGGTGCATGCCGCCCGTCTTTTGGCTTCGATCACCGAGGTGCAAATCGATGGGAGTCGCGATTCCTTTTCGGGAGACGATCGCAGTTTTGCGGTGATCGAAGCCCTGCGCTCGATCAGCCTCCTTTGGGTAGGTTCACCCAACCCCTTTCTCCAAGCACTTCTCGAAACTCATCCACTGCTGCGTGTAACACATCTTTCACCAACCGAATTCTCGAAATTTTCAAAAGCGCTCAACTCATACGACATATTGCTTTTCGACCGAGTTAACCTTTCCGATACCCAGGATCACCCTGCCATCATCACCTTTGGGATGGGTTCAGTTGACGAAGGCAAGCCTTCCAAAACCCCTTCTAGGATCGACTGGGTGCGCTCTGACCACCCCATCGTTGAGGGGATTGATCTTTTGGGTGTAAGCACTGGCCGCACCCTGCCGCTTCACCTCGGGCCCGACGATGTGATCTTTCTTCGAGGAGGTGCGTCAGTCCTTGGAGCAACGAGGCAAAACGAAGGTGCAAAGCGGGTCTTTTTTGGCTTCTCACCTGAAGCCAGCGAGTTGGTCCAAAGCCCTCGCTTTCCCTTGCTTTTGCATCAAGCGCTGCGCTGGCTTAAAAGAGAAGTCCCCCCTTGGCCAAAGCCGGTTGGGACTGGCCTTCGGGCAGTGGGCAAGGAGCCCATCACTGGTCCAGGGCTTCCCTTCTCCTTTTGGCTCCCGCGAAGCCAAAAGGCAGGTATCTATGGCCTGGGCCCCACGCATTCGGTGGCCTTGGACAGCCACTTTTGGGCCCAACCCCTTTCTGGAAATCCGGAAAAAGAAAGCCAAAGGCCAACTGACAAAGATTTCGATCGATGGGTCCTTGTGGGCTGGCTTTGGTTGGCTGTGCTCACGATCGAGGTGATGCTCTTGCATCGGGGTTGGCTGCGATGAGCGGTTGGCTGCCAATCGCATTGGAAAGGCCTTCGGTTTTTTGGGCTTTTTTGCTTTTGGCCCTTTGGACTTTGGCGCTGGGCCGCTCGAAACTCGGCCTCGCCTCATCGTGGCCTTTTACCCTTTTTCGGCTTTTGGCTTTCGGATGCGCCGCCCTGGCTTTTGCCGGCGCCCAGTGGACCGGAACGAAGGCCAGAACCAAAATCGGTGTATGGGTTGACCCCTCGCCAGGCATTCATCGCTTGGAACGGCAGCATCTCCTCCAAAGGCTTCATGCACTCGATGCCACAAGGGATGAGATTGAAATCGCGGAAATCGCCATCCCCCCCTCCCAGATCCAAAGCCGAAATCAAATGCTCAAGTCAATTGCCACTTTTCTTTGGGAGCTTCGCCAAAAAGGCGCTTCTTCGCTTGTGATCGCAAGCGATGGCCGCTCCCCTCACCTGGGTGAAGCCGCGCTTTTTGCCAAAAACGCGGGTTTTTCTCTCGCATTTCTTCCAGTTGGAGCATCTCCACCAATCGATGAATTTGCCATCCTTGGCATTGAAGCGCCTCACCTCCTCCGCCCTGGTGAAGAGATCACTTCTGCAATCACCATCCGGGCAAAATCAGGTGTTAAAGGCGAAATCGAGCTCCGACTGGGTGAACAACCGCTTGCGCGCATTCCCTTCCGTGCCAGTGGAGACACGCTCAGTCTCCAAGCCCGCTTGAGCATCCCTCGGGTAAAAAGCGGGATACATCGCCTTGAGGCAATCGCTTTGGGCGTTGAAGACGCCGTTTCTCTCAACAACCGCTGGAGCACCCTCGTTGAAGTGCTTCCCCCAGTGAGGGTATGGATCCATGCCCCCGACCCCCAACAATCCATTCTTTCCAATTTGTTTGAAAAGGCCGGGATGGAGGTGAAAACCACAGCACCCGCCGAAGCACCCGATGAAAGCGCTGGATACGATGAGACTGACCTCGTTGTTTTCGAGGAAGTCGATCTCGATCGCCTCTCAGAAGCCCAAGCACGGGCCATTCGAAAGTGGGTTGAAGACGGTGGTGGTGGGCTGATCACGATCACGGGTGAGCACCCAGTGCGCTCCTCCCCCTCGATTCTCAGGGAAATCGAGCCAATCAAGCCACCAGAAGCAACCTCTCTGGGCCCAAAACCCCTCGAGCTCATGATCGTGCTCGACCGCAGCTCATCGATGGCAGGGGTGCGGATGGTGCAAGCCCGCATGGCCGCAATTGCCGTGATCCAATCCCTCAGGGCCGATTCTCGCGTGGGGCTTGTGGCCTTTTCCGGATCTGTCGACTTGGTGGTGCGGCCAGTTCCGATGAACCGTGCCCATGACCTTGCGCAAGTGATCGCCGGCATCCGGGCGCTTGGCGGAACGAATATCGCTGCAGCCCTCGTTGCCGCAAATCGCGCCCTTTCGCATGACCCTCGTTACCGTCAGCATGTGATTTTGATTTCGGACGGCGAAAGCGAGGTATCAAGCGCCATCGCCGCAGCCATGGCCCTGGCCGGCTCAGGCGCAACCATTTCCACAATCATGATTGGCATGCACTCGCCCCTTCTTGCCGAAATCGCTCGGATTGGCCGTGGCCGCTACCGTGAAACCACGGCAGAAGGCTTGCGCGCCTCGGTGTTGAGCGAAGCTCGTGCCCTTGAGCTGCCTGCAAGCCAAGAGGGCGCTGTTTTCATCCGGGAAGCCACACCTTTTTACGCTTTTGAAGGGCTTTCATTTCGCCGCGCTCCGCCCCTTGGGGGGCAATCGCAAGCGGCTTTACGCCAAGGCGCCCTGGCCATTTTTGTGGGCCGCAACAACTCCCCTCTTTTGGCCCACTGGCAGCGCGGGCTCGGCCAAGTGGCAAGCTGGACGAGCGCCAGCAGCGGTCGCTGGGCTTCTGCCTTTCGCAATAGCCCCCTTTTTGAGGCGATGTGGTTGCGTCTGGCCTCTTTCCTCGCCCGCCGACCAAAGCCAGATGAAATTGCCCTCATCCTCGAAAGCAACCCTGAAAAAGACTCTTCTTTGCTCTTGACCGCCATCACTTCCGACCCAGCCAGCACTTCTCCTCCCCTGGTCCGCCTTTTCCGCAAGCCCCTGCCCTTTGAGCCTGGAGACTCCTCCCTCTCCTTGGAGCGGATAGGCCCAGGCCTTTGGCGAGCCACGATTGATGAAGGCGAAGGCTTTCTTGTCGACGCGCGGATGCCGAGCTCTCCTCTCCCCCAAAGCGCAATCGCTTTCGACCGCCCCCCCGATCCTCGCCTCCACCACATCGGCCCTCACCAAGGTGAGCTCCAATCCCTCACCCAGCTCACCAATGGGTATTTGCTTGAAACACCCAATGATATTTCCAAAGTTTCCGCACCAGAATCTTCGCCAATTCCTTTGAGTACCCCCCTTTTTCTTTTGGCCCTCACCTTTTACCTTTTCTCGGTTTTTTTGCATCGAGTGCTCCCTCGCCTTCTCGAGGGCCACCGGTCTCACCAAGTTTCTCGCTAGTTTCATGGTTGCCTTGCGGGCCTTGGGTCTGAATGACGGCTGCCAAATGCTGGTGTATCGTTTTTAACGCATCAATCACCCATGAGGTGAGATGGGTGCATCACCAATCACCCTTCGCATGTACCAAGCCACACCCACAATCACGAAATCAGGAGCACCCTTTTAATCGGTTTGCACCACCCCATTGCACCATCCATAAAGCGGAGCAACTCTTGACAAGGAGCCTCGGGTTCTGTTCAAGAAGCCTTCTCCCCATCCAGCCGACGGCGCAACCCCTTTGATAAAGCAATCATGGACCAATGGGATCCATCGCGGCTTAAAGCAACAACCCCTGCACCAACAAAAAGCAGGAGATTTCGCACAACCGCCCCCCACCCTACCCGCGTTTCCATCACCTTGCCAAAGCAACCACACTCGATATCGATGCCTCGGAAGATGGCCTGAAGGAGAGCCACCGTAAAAATCACGAGCAAAGACATCGCCACAAGCGCAGCACCTCGAGGCCGCCACCCAACGAGCAAAGCCGCCCCAACCACCGCTTCAACGGGAGGAAGCGACAAGGCGAAAAGGCCCACAAAATCTTCAGGAAGAAGGTGATATCGCATCACATCTTTTGCAAAAGCCGCAGGGTCAGCAAGTTTTGGAATCGCCGCAACCAAAAAGACCAAGCCCACCGTCCATTGTGCAATGCGCACAACCCACGGCCCCCCAACCTCACCCAGCCACTTCTTAAATTCATCGTTTCTCATGGATGCCCCTCTTTGTTGGAGCTGGTCGCTGTTCCCCAATGCGCAAGCTTGGGTGGAGGCCCCGATTCGGCAGGCAACTCTCGCTCGAGCCACGCTGGCATCCCCCCTCGAAGCACCCGCACATTCCGCACTCCTTCTTTGACCAAGCGTTCTGCGAGATGCCGACTCGCCTCACATTCTCTTTCGGCGTCGCAATAGGTGATCACCGCTGAAGCAGCGCGCGCCTGATTCAACACCTCCTCTGAGAGGGCCTCATCTTCAGGGCAAGCAGGGAGGGCACCAGGCACATGGCCTCGTTCATAGAGCGCTTCCGACCTTGCGTCGACGAAAAGCACATCCCCCCTTTCGAGAAGACGCATCGCCTCTTCTGGCTCGATCCATTGGGGCATTGATGGAGGAGCATCAACGTGGGCACAACGAGCTGCCTCAGAGGGCGCAAGCTTTGGAACTTCCCTTAAGGCAGCATTTAGGCCAATCCCGGCCAGGCAAAGAAGCAATACATCGAAAACCTCCTTGCCTCGACTCCTATTCTTGTTCATCCCAAGCGCCATGGTCCATTTTCAGCATGAATGCCTTCCAATTCATCATGACCCAAAAATTTGAAATGAAAAGGTGGAAAGAATAGCCCACCAGCCAGAAGTCCTTGAACCTTGCCCTGCCCCCCTTGGCCATCGTCAGATGGCCTTTTTTGTTATAAGATTCCTGAAATGAGCGAAAGCGATCCCATCTTTGAACGCTTTGGAAAAGAATGTGCTGCAGGGGAAGTGCTGTTTCGCGAGGGGGAGGAAGGAGATTGCATGTACGTGATTCGTGAAGGTGTGGTGCGCATCACCAAACGCATGGGATCAGAAGAGAGACCCCTTGCCGAACTTGGACCAGGTGAATTTTTTGGCGAAATGTCCATCCTCAACGGAAAACCACGAAGTGCAACAGCGCAGGTCATAAGCCCTGCAAAACTCATTGTGATTCACGCTCGCACCTTAGAGCAAATGGTACGCACCAATGCCGAGATCGCCATTCGGCTCATCAAAAAGCTGGCACTGCGCCTCGATCGGGCGAATGACCTCATCGAGGTGCTCATGCATCGCGATCCCAAAGCACGGGTGATCCTCGGTCTCGTCAACCATACCCATGCAATTGGCGAAAACAAAGAAGGTGGTCAGGTCTTTTTACCTCTTGGGCTGGATCAATTCTGCCAGGGGATTGGGGTATCTTGCGATGAAGGCCGTGAAGTGCTGGCAAGGCTGCGTCGGCTTCAAATCGCCCATGAAGGACAGGATGAAGATGGCCGCCCCGGCATTTGGATACAAGATCTCGAACGCCTTCGGCAGTTTTTTGATTTCCTCGAAATGCGAGCCCGTTTTGGAGAGATCTGATGGAAGTGCGGGTTTTGGGCTGTCATGGAGGAGAAAGCGTAACCCATCGCGCTTCAAGCTTTTTGATTGATGGGAAAGTATGAATTGACGCAGGGGCCACCGCTTCTGCGCTCACCTTAGAGGACAGCAATCGATCGAAGGGGTGCTTGTGAGCCATGCACACCTCGATCATGTGCGAGACCTTGCAACCCTCGCCGATCACCGCTGCCAACAAGGAGGCCAACCCTTGGTGATCGCAGGGCTTCCTGAAACGATCCGGGCCCTTCAACAACACTTTTTTAACAACATCCTCTGGCCTGATTTTTCGAAAATCCCCCTTCTTGGCCAAGCTTCCCAGGGGATGACAATTGTCTTCAAAGCCATTGAAGCCGAAAAGTGGGCGTCGCTTTCATGCATCGAAGTCATGCCAGTTCGGGTCAACCACACGATTGATGCCTGTGGTTTTATTGTGCGCTCGAAGGGCTGCTCCATCGTTTACAGCGGCGACACAGGCCCCACCGATCGGCTGTGGGAATGCGCCTCCCACGAAGCTGATCTCCGCGCAATCCTTCTTGAAGTCTCTTTCCCCAACCACATGCATGGCCTTGCCCACCGGAGCGGCCACCACATCCCAGAAACCCTTGGAATGGAGCTCAAAAAACTTGAGCGACTGGGAAATGGCAGCCGAGCTCCCTTGGGCAAAATTCCCGTCTTTGCCTATCACATCAAGCCCCTCTTCGAGCAAAGAGTTGAGCGAGAATTGGCCATGCTCCGTGAAAGCCGGCTTGAAATCCTGCGACTCGATGCGCGCTTTGTGCTCTAGCCCCCCTTAGTCGGCCGGCTCAAGCACCCTGAGGGCTTCTTCTAAGCGCGGCAAAGCCTCTTCGATCTCTCGCAAAGAAACCGCACCAACGCTCAAGCGAAACCACCCCGAATCTCCTGGGTAGCCAAAAGCCTGAAAAGGCACAACACCAATCCCTGCTCCCTCAAGGAGATAGCGCCGAATCGCCTCATTTGAGCTCAGCACCTCTCCTTTGGGGGTGCGCTTCCCAAAGGGGAAAACCCGCACGGTGAGGTAAATCGCTCCCTCCGGACCAAGCGAATCGACTGGGTGGCCTTGGGCCTTAAGTTCGCGAAACCCTCTGTCCAAGGCCTCAAGGCGCAAGGAAAGCTTCCGTCGAAAGCCTTCAAGATAAGAGCGATAAGAGTCAGGCTGGTCGAGAAAGGCAGCCACGGCCACCTGCTCAGGGCGGGGAGCCCAAGCACCCACGTGCCCCAAAATCGCGCTCATCCGTTCGATCACATCAGCAGGGCCAACAGCCCACCCCACGCGAAGCCCAGTTGCCGCAAAGGCCTTGGAAATCCCATCGACAAAAATCGTGTAGCGCGCCACTTCTGGAACAAGCCGAGGAGGAACCAAATGCCTGGTATGGGGTGCTGTGAGCATCCAATAAACCTGGTCGTACATGAGAAAAACAGGTCGTTCGCCACATGCCCTGCGCCTTTCGTTTTCTCGAACAATCGCCTCAGAGATGCCCCCAAGCATCTCCTCAGAAATCGCCGTACCCGAAGGATTGAGAGGCGTGTTTATGCAAACCAAGCGAGCTTCTGGCAAAAACGCTTCAATCTGCTCTCGGGTCGGAAAGAAACGGTGCTCAGGCGAGCAAGGGATCGTCACCGCCTCGCCATCAACCATGGTGGTGTAGTGGTTGTTGTTCCAACTTGGCACAGGGAAAAGCACACGATCCCCTCGATCAACGATCGCTCGGTAGACACCGTAAATCACTGGCCGTGCCCCTGAAGCAACGAGGATGGATTCGAGCGGGTAGCGCAAACCAAGCTCTCGCTCATAAAAGCGCTGAATCGCCTCTCGCAGCTCAGGCATGCCATTGGAAGGGGGGTAGTTGGTCTGGCCCTCATCATAAGCCTTGGCAATGGCCGACTTGAGGAGTTCTGGAATTGGAAAGTGGCGAGGCTCAAAGTCACCAACGGTCAGGTTGCAAACGGGAAAGCCCTTGGCCACAAGGGCCCTGATTTCAGAGGCTATTTTGAGGATTTCTGACCCGACAAGGCGTGCGGCCATGGCTGAAACCCGCCTCGGCCCAAGCGGCTCAGAGGCCACATAGGGAGTCGCATCAAAAGCGCACGAAGCCATGGTCTGAGGATGTCACATCGCGAGTGGATGGCGAATCCATAAAAGATGAGCTCACAAAAAGTCCGAGAGAGAACTCACAGAGAGATGCCCGTCTGCGCAAAGGTCGAACGCAGCTCAGGGGCCACTTCGAGCAAAGGCCTCCACGCAAACTCTCGCTCTGGGAGACGGGGATGTGGCAAAAGCAGGCGAGGATCGGTAGAGCACAAAGCAGCCCCCGAAGGACTGAGCGCCCAAAGCAAATCGATGTCAATCGTCCTCGCCTCCCAACGGCCACGGCGCACCCGCCCCAACGAAGCCTCGATCTCAAGAGCCACTCGAAGAAGCGCCCAGGGCCCAAGCCGACTCCGAAGGCGAGCCACCATGTTGATGTAATAAGGTTGCTGAGGGGCGCCTGGCCACAGCAATGGTGCGGTTTCGTAGCGCAGTGAAACCCCCTCCACTTCAAGTGCAGGGTGACGATCGATGGCCAGAAGGGCCCTGTCGATCAAGGCATGGCGATCCCCAAGATTTGAGCCAAGGCCAATAAACACCGTGTTCCAACCCTCATTGACCTCGGGATGATCCAATCCAAGTGATTTGAATTCACCGAGCTCTCCCAACTTCACCCTCATTTCACCCAATTCAAACAACTGTTCACCATTCACTCTTCAACACCCAAAATCTCTGTACCGACACCACGATCGGTAAACACCTCTAGAAGAATCGCATGACGCATTCTCCCGTCGATGATGTGGCACTTCTGAACACCCATTGAGAGCGCATCGAGTGCTGAACGCACCTTTGGGATCATCCCCCCCGTAATTACCCCATCGTCAATGAGCCTTTGAATCTCATTTGCTCTAAGAGAAGAGATGATTTGGCCATTTGCATCTCGAACACCTTCGATGTCCGTAAGCAAAAGCAACTTCTCTGCCTGCAAAGCCGAAGCGATGGCACCTGCAACGGTGTCGGCATTCACATTGAGGGCATGGCCCTGGGCATCGCTACCGATCGGTGCGATCACTGGAATGAACCCACCGTGGATCAGTTCGAAAAGCAGCTCGGTACGCACCTTGATCACCCTCCCAACCCATCCGGGATCAACCTCATCACCTCGCTTGGTGCGCAAGCGCTCGATGCGTTCGCACATCAAAAGAAAGTCATCTCTGCCAGAAAGCCCCACAGCGCGGGCCCCATGGCGGCACATGAGTGAAACGATCTCCTTGTTGATGCGCCCAGCCAAAACCATTTCCACCACATCCATCGTGCGGTCGTCAGTGATTCTCAAGCCATCGACGCGTTCCGATTTGACGCCAAGCTCTGCGAGCATGGCGTCGATCTGCGGCCCCCCACCGTGAACAACCACAGGATGGATGCCGATGAGGTGCATGAGCGCGATGTCGCGAGCAAAGCTTTCTCTGAGCGCGGGCTCGACCATCGCGTGGCCGCCGTACTTGATCACAAAAATCCGGCCATGGAAACGGCGCAAATAGGGCAAGGCTTCATGCAAAATGCTGGCTTTCCAGATAAGCTCGTCCATGAAGCTGTATTGACAGAAATCCAAAGGCATGCATCCCACCCACCTCTGCATTCGCCCACCCTCAGCAGCCCCCTCCTCCGGGCCGCCTCTACGAACGCAAGGCGATCGAAAGGACTGGAATCAAGCGATTCCAGCTTGGACGGGCTTCAAAATGGGTCAGTGCCCGGCCCAAAAGGTGCGCCCTGGGGTGTGTAAAAAACCACGGAGGCTTTGGCCAGATGCGAAATGGCGCATGAAGCACGGATTTCTCGGGGTGATCGATGAGATACGCATTGTGCACCACCCCGCGGCCAGATTGGATGTCTTCGTCGCTGTGGCCGGGATAGGCCCCCCAGGTCGTCACGACAAGCCCATAAAGAAGGCCTGACCAAGAATTGACCGCCACCCCGCCATAGCGCAAGCCCTCAATCATGGCCTCGAAGCTCCGCGCATGGATTCGAGCCGTTTCCGGGTCGATCAAAATCGTGCAGGACAAGGTGCCCCAGCAGCTCTCATTGGCCACGCGGGTGGCTTCCGCCATGAATTCGCCTGGATTGGCCGCATCGAGGCTCACTTCGGCAAGAACCCCGCAAAAGGCTTCGTGGCGGAGGGCATACTCATCAGAGCGGGGAGGCACATTCGGGATCAGGGTCCACGGTACCACCTCTTCTGTGCGCTCGCCCAACACGCTGGCATTGGGATAGTGCTCGAGAAAGGCCTGGTAGCGGGCCTGAGCACCGGGATAGTAGGCCTTGCGGGGAGGAGCCATCGCCAAAACCTCCTCAAGGGCTTCGAGAAAGGCCTGACGCAGCGGCCAGCGCTTGGAGAGAATCAGCACCTTGCAGGCGTTGCAGTTGAAGCTTGCGTTGTTGACCACCATCGAAGCCACTTGCTCTGCCTGAAAGCGGATGTCTTCGACGCTCCAATTGCCTGGAACCACAATGCAAGGGGTGACAGCCCCAAGCTCGGCTGTGATTGGCTTGCGAAGCAAAGGCTCTTTTCGGCGCTTGCGTTGTTCGGCCTCAGGACCAGTGCCGAAACGGATGGCTTCGTAGGTGCGGTCTGAGCCTGTGATGTGAATGCTTGCAATCTCTGGATGATGGCAGAGCCGCTTTCCAACCTCGGCGTCTCCTCGCACCACTGCAAAAAAGCCCTCTTCAACCAGGGGGCGGAAGGCCTCCTCCCAAAAGGGCTCAAGGTAGGCATTGACCGGGTTGGTCTTAAGAATCACCACCTGGTCCTCAAGAATGAGCTTTGAAAGCGCATCCATTGGACCAATCGAAGAAACGTTGCCTGCACCCAACACCAACGCCACCCGTCCCGGAGGGCCTTCCCCTGTGCGCTTGCGGCGGTATATCTCGCCCTGGCTTGGAGAATGGCCTCGTTCAATCCACACTTCGGCGCGGAATCCCCCAAAGAGCAAGCGCTCAAAGAAATTCCCGGGAAACACGTGACAAATGAAACGCTCACCCCGCTTTTCGATTTTTGGAATTGCTGGCTCCCCTCCAGCACGCATGGCTTGGGCGAAAAGGCGAAGGTTTCGGACTGTCACCATCGGCCCAGCAAGCCATTCTTCACCCGCCGTGGGAGAATTGGGGTCGATCGCCTTGGCACGGCAAGCTGCCTCGACCCATTCCTCACTGATTTGGAGGGTGTGCTCGATGCAACGCTCGAGCAACTGAGCCCGCTTGAGAGGTGAAAGCTTCACCCAGGCGTCCCGCCTTTCAATAAGGCACTGGAGCTTCCTCTCCAATTCATCCTCGGGAGTGGCGCTAACCCTCGGAGCGTCTTTCGAAAAATCCGCAGATCCTTCACGAAAAAAAGTGAGGGTTGACATGGTGATGTTCTTGCAAAGAACCCACGCGAACACAAGGGGAAAGACGCACCCATTTTCATCTCATCCCATCACCCAAAATGGGTGCATCCCACCCCCCGCTTCTCGGAACGAATCGTACAATGCCCCCTTGATTACCCAGAAAAGCAACTAAGGCCTTGCCGGTACACCCAAGTAGGGGAAGCGATCGCTGATTTCTCCTGTTGCATTTGATGGAGGGTTGAGTGGCATCATCGCAAAGGTGGCGGGGCTATGCCTGGTCAAATCCAAGAGCACCGCAGCGAGCACCACATCCATCACAGGGTCATTTGGTTGACGGCCATTTGGGAAACGAGAAGGCTGGGTGGAAATAACCCGCAAGGTGTCTGGAACGACGAGCTCGATCACCCGAGGACCTCCATCGATCGTGCGCTGCGCAAAACACCTCGGAACAGGCACCATCGCGCCTCCTGGCCCAATCGGAAGCATTTCCGTCATGGTCATGCTGCAAGGCATAAGGCCCATTGCCATAAGATCATCGTCAAGAAGCATGTGGAGTTGTGCGATGGCCATCGCTTGGTCATTGGCAAAGCGCAGCATGAGATCATCTGCGGGGTTTGCGTCGTTGTATTCATTGCGGCGCCCTCGTGGAATCGATGCAGTTGCCACGGCAGGCATACCCATGCGATCGACCCGAGTTGCCATCTCGCTTGGACGCATGTCAAAAGCGATTGGTGCGCCACACACGCCGCCCCCAGTTGGGCCTGCGCGTCGGCAGGCTTCTTCTGCGCTGCCTCCGCTTGCCATCATCGCATGGGTGATCCTACAGGCAATCGTGTTTCCGGTGTTTTCTCCGGGCGTTCCTGGAGGCCAACCAAGGGCTGCACATTTGGCCATGCAATCCGACATGTCGATGTACTGGGAGTTATCTCCAGAGCAGTTCATGGTCACGAGCCGACAGTACCCCATGCAGTCGTTTGAAGGCATGGAGGGCCCCCCATCACTCCCCGCATCCATTGGCATCGCCGCATCGCTTCCAGCATCCGAAGGGGAAGGCCCTGGACTATCCATAGCGCCTCCATCCGCTACCACAAATGAGTCAGGGGCATCAGGACGAAACGCATCGCGAGGAATAAAGGCATCTTGACTTCCTTGGTTATCTCCTCCGCCACAAGCTGGAAACAGGGTGAATACGCACACTCCCCAAACCAAGCTGGCAATCACCCAATTCTTTTCTGCGCCACATTCAATAACACCCTTGCGCATGGCTCCCTCCATTTATGGCATTGGCAAACGAGAAGTCGTGGCCCACACCCGATAGGAGGGGCTACCGATTCTTGAGAGCGGAAGCTCGATCACCCAGGCTGAGGCATTCTTCCCAGCAAAGTAGTCGCGCATGCGGTTGAAGCGAAAGGTGCCCATGGCGATGGTCTCCTCGTATCCTTGTAGGTCAAAAAAGAAGGGATCCGCACGAAGGCCCACATAAACCTGCACCCCGCCCCGTTGCGTTGTGAATTCCACAGGCCCGACAATCGCTTCGCTTACCCCCGGCACTCCTGTGACCCGATAAAAACAATTTCCACGATCATCTTGCCCAAGGCGCATCTCCATGGTGATGGTGGGTGCAACCCCATCTGCATCACCATTGGCATCGATGAGGATTTGGTAAATGACCCTCGGATCGCAGAGCACCCGCTGATCGGCTGAAGGTGGGCGGGCACCGTTGAAGGTGAGTGCGAAAACGGCCTTGCGATCAGCACCGCTTCCGTGAAACCAAGCGAAAAGATCGGCGATATCTGCCGCTTGGTCCATGCCCCCAGCCCTTGGATCCGTGCGCTCTGGCGGATCAAAGTGATCGGATGCGATCGCCACGCGCCAAAACCCAAAAAAAGTAAGCGACGCGGCGAGTAAGACCACGCTGCCTTGGATTGTTCTTTTGACTCTGGAAGCCCGCATGTCCAGAGGCTAACAAACTTTAGCAAACCCTTGCAAGAGGTCTCAAAACTTTGCGAAACATGGTGAAGTGGCCGCACACTTTGCGGCATGCTCTCCATCGATCAGGCCATCGATCAGTACCTCCTTCACCTGCGGGCCGAGCGCAACCTCTCGCCTCACACCCTATCTTCCTATTCAGGTGATCTCGTCTCTTTTGCGCGCTTTATCGAAAAGCGCGGCTTGGATATCGATCAGATCGATGGCAAGGTCATCGAAGAATTCATTCACCTGCGCGCCAAAGAGGGCCTCTCCCCTCGCTCCCAGCGCCGTCTCCTTTCGGCCTTGCGCGGTTGTTTCTCATTTCTCGTCGAGGAGGGTGAACTCAAGCACAACCCTGTTGCTTCGATCGATTCACCAAAACTACCCAAACACTTGCCCCGCTTTTTGAGTGTCGATGAAGTCATGGCCCTGCTCAGTGCACCTGACGAGGGCACTCCCAGGGGCCTGCGCGATGCCGCGATGCTCCACACCATGTATGCGGCAGGGCTTCGGGTGTCGGAACTCGTCTCCCTTGGGGTATCGGACGTGGACTGGGAAGGTGGCTTCATCAAGGTGCGGGGCAAAGGAGGTAAGCAACGGATTCTCCCGATTGGACTTCACGCGCGCCACCGCCTTGATGCCTACCGAAAAAAGGTGCGGCCAAATTGGGACAAAAGGGAAAGCCCTCTGCTCTTTTTGACGGAGCGCGGAAGTGGAATGACTCGCCAAGCTTTTTTTGCAATTGTTCGGCGCTATGCCCTGCAGGCAGGCATCACCAAAGACATCTCGCCTCACACCCTCCGCCACTCTTTCGCCACTCACCTGCTTGAACGAGGCGCTGACCTTCGTGTTATTCAGACCCTATTGGGGCATAGCGACCTTTCAACAACCCAGGTATACACCCATCTTGCCATCCCTCACCTTGCGGCAATGCACGCCACATACCACCCAAGAGGGCAGTAAGGTGCAGGCGCTTTTGCCAACACCCACCTCACCCGTAAAACCATCAGCGCACGTTGTCCACAAGGGTGCATGGCAAATTCGCAACTGCAGGCTCAAAAACCAAAACTCATCGAGCCTCACCAAACCAAGGTGAATCACCTACCTTGCTCTTGCCAAAACCTCTGCCAACCGTGTATTTTAAAGGCGATTCGCACCCATGAGAAGCAGTACAACCACATCCAATTCAAGGCACAACATACCCCTTGAGCAAACCGCTTTATCCCCGGAGCCATTCACCTTGGCAAGGTGAAAAAAGGACACCTCATAAAGGGGAGAGCATAATATGAGGGCATAATATGCGTGTGGGCAATGATGCGAGCGAGCCATGGGGTGCATCCTCATTCAATGAGCCAGCACCCATCTAGAGAAGCTCGATGCACTCTGCAACCACCCTCACACCATGAATCACTGGAAGGTGAAGGGCAGAGGCAGAGCGCATGCGAATCGATAGCTCAAGAAAAGCACCTACCAAAGAGGGGGAAGCAAATACAACGCGGGGCGGTCGAAAAGGCCCTTGCCAAGGTGTGGTGCCTATGGCTTCTGGGCTCGCGCTTCGAGCGAAAAGGAAAATGGTGGCCTGAGGAGGGATTTCGGCATCGATCTCCACAAGGCGCCATTCCATGAGCGGGCATCCCTCGAAAAAGAGGCGGAGTTCGCCCCAATGGCCGAGGACACGGTTGATGGTTGTGCCAGAAAAGTCCGAGTAGCTGTAAGGCCCTCGGCCAACGGGATGGCCTTGGGCCTCGAGCCGGAAGGGATCAAAGCGGTAGGCCCGGCTGCGCTGGCGATCGATCGCCCAAATGGCCCTATCGGGAGAGGCTCCTACCCCAACGAGCTCACCTGCTCCGGGCAGGCGATGGGCAGCTCGAAACACCAGGTCGAGGAGATTGACTTCGAAAAGCACGGCCTCTTCGGAAGCAGAGCGCCCTGCTGCCCAAACCCGCTCCTCTGTGGCCACAACCCCTCGCAATGCCAAGCCTCCTTGCGATGCAGGAAGGGGGCTGCTCCGCCACCACCGTTTTTCACTGGGCTCGTAGGCCAGCACACCTTTCCAGCGACGCCCCCACTCTGCAGTCAAAAGAATGCGGCCGAGGCCATCTGCGGCGATGCCGTAGGTGGTCATCCCAGCTTCGGGGAGGGGAATGGTTTCGGTGCGAAGGGAATCAGGATCAAGCGCCACGATATGGGGTGCCCCAGCAGGTCCAGAGGTGAAATAAATCCGGCCATCCGCACCAAGCACAGCACCATAGGGCTTGAGCGGAAGGGGAACAGAGGCCAGCTCCTGCCCATCTGCTGAAGCCAAGCGCAAGGCCCGCTCCTCGCTGAAAAGCCCCACCCACACATCACCGCTTTCTCCTCGGAAGCGGCTTGGCCCCACCGCCAACGCGCGAGCAATCGCATTCGAACCCCCAACAGCCACGGTCCAAAGGAGGCACTCGTCCTCAGGCCCGAAAAATTCGCCCTCCATTCGATCGAGGCTGATCACACCATCACCATTTCTGTCTCGGCTCGTTTCGATCACCCCGTTGCCATTCCAGTCGACGCAATGGCCCTCGTGGGCTGCGATTTTGCTCACTGAAGCAATCCCGCCAAAAGCCCGGTTGGCCACATAGGCATCGTGGTGCCCATCAATCGCTGTTCGCGAAGGCTGGGCTTCTGGCCCTACCGGCAACCCACCGCGCCCCACGCTCGAGTAGCGGGCAAGCTCCCGTCCTGTGCTTGGGTCAAGCTTGCTGACTGTGCCCTCGTCGGCGTTCGCAATCCACAGCGCTGGCGGCGCTGCCCCTTCGGCATTGGGCACATCCAGCGTGATCCCACCTCCATCGAGGCGCCTCAGACCATGGGAGCCAGGCCCTGGCTCAATTGGCCTCTTCTGCATCTCGACACACCCAGCACCCCCTCGCCGGCTTTCACACCCTTCCCTCCGCAAGGTGCACCCCTCGCCATCTCTAAGCTCCACATCATCAACCACACCATTGCAATCGTTGTCGCGTCCATCGCACACCTCACGACTGGGAATGCATTTGCTCCCATCCTCCCCACGCGCTGTCCCACGCCGCGCACACCCAAGGTTGCTCATGCCAATAACCAGAATCCCGATCGCAACACCTACGCATACACCTTCCATCACCCACTCAGCGCATCTCATGGTAGTCACGGAGATCGATCTTCCCCCCTCTCGCATCGATGTCGCGCACCAAAGCCATGAGACCCTCGAATTCATCCACACTGATTTTGTGATCTTTTTTTGCCTCATTCCAGCGGTTGAAAAGCACAGAGAAGGTGAACCAATCGATCCGCTTTGCAC
>JANWYL010000001.1:0-15969 GCA_025056955.1 Sandaracinaceae bacterium
CCCTGACCCTGCGCTTCAACGCGGCCTCGAGGAGAACCCAAAACAAACCAACAAACGCCTGCACCAAATAACCAAGCACTGGCCTTATTCATATCTTTTTTCCTCTTATACAGCAACGTCGCGAACCTTACGACAAAATTAACAAGCAAGCAAGCAAAAAAGAGCGGTCTTATCATTTTCAGCCTTAAGTCAACTCAGAACCAAATCTTCCCAATTCGATGTGCTTGCATCAACCTTCACTCACCGAGCTCTACACCCACTGCCCAATCACACCAGAAACCACCTTTCACCCAAGCATGTTCGACAAGCACCCATTCCTGCTTACAGCATCAACCAATGCTCCTTCACATGGATCTTGAAACGATGCCCATCCTTCTCATGCCTATGGCACTCCGCATATTCCAGTTTTTATTGTTGTTGTTGCAACCTACACCCCAACTCAACACAGCGATGCAACGTGCCACACCCACCTTCAAAAGCAAAACACCTCATCGGCACATGACTTGGTGCGCTTCAAGCACTTTTGGCCAAAACTTCGACTGTCCATTCACCGATCCAACACCCCCCCAAAAGCGCCTTCCCCGATACCACCCATGCAAAGCAGGTTGAAATTGCAGCAGCAAGCACCCATCGCCTGCCTGTGTCTCGCGCTTGTCCAAAAGGGATGCCATTTTACACCTGTCGACGCCAAAGCAACAACGACGGTACGGGCCTTCATCCAAGCGATCGAGAGAAGCACCGATCCGAAGCAAAGGGAAAAGGCCTACCGCTTGCTTTGCCATGAGGCCCAGCTCGTGCTTGCAGAAAGGGCATATCACGCAGGGGGATTGGGAGCGCCCAACATGAACCCTTGGGACATGATTGTCGAAGGCCAGGCCTACCTTCTTGAGCCCCTTGGACGCAGGTGGCAAGTGCGGGAAGCCCAAGGCACTTCCTCGAGCAATTCGCAAACAAAGCTGGTCGAAGTCGTGACAGAAAAGGGACGCGTCCACCAAGTCCAGGTGCGTTGGGAAAAAGAGGGGTACTGCATCGTGCTTGACCTTCAATCTTTGGGAAAAAGCGAAGAAAACCAGGCAGGTTCGCCCTCTGACTAGGCCTTGCGGCTTTTTCTGAACCCTTGCCAGCGGAATTCATCGTGCCAGTGTGCTACGCCTTGGCATCGAGGTGCATATGACGGAAGTTGTGATTGCAGAAGCCGTGCGTTCCGCTGTTGGAAGGGCCCACAAGGGTGCCATCGCCACACGCCGCCCTGATGAGCTTGCGGCTGAAGTGATCCGCAGGCTTCTCGAGCGGGTGCCACAACTCAAGCCGAGCGACATCGAAGACGTGATCCTGGGCTGTGCCATGCCCGAAGGAGAGCAAGGCCTCAATGTGGCTCGAATTGCGACCCTTCTTGCAGGACTGCCTGAAAGCACGAGCGCCATGACCATCAACCGTTTCTGCTCAAGTGGTTTGCAGGCAATCGCAATTGCTGCAGGAACAATCCTCACCGGGGGAGCGGATGTTTTGATCGCAGGGGGGGTTGAATCGATGAGCATGGTTCCGATGACGGGCAATAAACTCTCCGCCTCCCCCGAGGCGATGGAGCAGATTCCATCGGTGTATACGCCCATGGGGATCACGGCTGAAAATGTGGCCAAGCGTTTTGGCATTTCGAGAGAGGAGCAGGATGAATTTGCACTCAAGTCTCAGCAAAAAGCCAAGGCCGCAATCGAAGCAGGCCGTTTTCGAGACGAAATCGTCAAAGTGCACGGAGTGCATTACGAAAACCGAAAGCGCGTGCTTTTTGAATTTGAAAAAGACGAGTGCCCACGCCCAGAAACCACAAGGGAAGGCTTGGCAGGGCTTAAACCCGCTTTCATCAAAGACGGCACAGTCACTGCTGGCAATAGCTCCCCCCTCTCAGATGGCGCTGCAGCAGCAATTGTGATGAGCAAAAAGCGAGCGCTTGAACTCGGCATTCGCCCCCTTGCTTACTTTCGTCACTTCGTCACAGTGGGCGTCGACCCCGAGATCATGGGCATCGGCCCCGTGCCTGCTGTGCGAAAGCTCCTCCAAAAGGCCAATCTCAAAATCGAAGACATCGACCTTTTTGAACTGAATGAAGCGTTCGCAAGCCAAGCAGTTTACTGCCAAACAGAGTTAGGCATCCCCGACGATCGGCTGAACGTCAACGGCGGTGCCATCGCGCTTGGTCATCCCCTTGGCTGCACCGGTGCCAAGCTCACCGCAACTGCACTTTACGAGCTCCGCCGCCGAGGAGGCCGTTATGCCGTCGTCACAATGTGCATTGGGGGAGGCATGGGGGCAGCAGGGCTTTTCGAAAGATTTGAAAATTGAGCCAAAAGCCGCCAAGGATTTTTTGGTTTTCTCTTCATCCTTGCCTTAAGGCTAAGCTTCACACAGGTGCCCGTGGCCAAGCCAAAAAGAAAGCTTTACAAGGAGCAAAAGCCATGGGCTTCCCCCTAAGGTGAGCGAGAACAAGCTCACAAGGCGCTGGAAGTCGCGCGGGGAACGTGGGGGGAGGAGCAAGCGCTTGCAAGCCCAAGCTGCATGTGCTTGGCTTTGGCGTGCATGCCAAGCATGGGCCAAGGCCCAATGGAGCTTGGGCGCAAATCCAAAGCCAAAAGCGCAGAGCTGCTCAAGGGCCTAGGCGTTTGGTGGTGAGTTGCCGAGCGCAGTGAGGAAGGGCATGGGCATTTCAGGAGCAGGTGCAAAAGCAAGCCCGCAAGGAAATTCAATCGATGTGAGCGCCGAACGTCCCACCGAAGCCCGTTTGATCGAAATGGTATTCCCAGAACAGACCAACCACTATGGCACCCTTTTCGGCGGGCAAGCGCTGGCCCTTATGGACAAAGCCGCTTTCATTGCTGCCTCCCGCTACGCCCGCCGCACTGTTGTGACCGCCTCAAGCGAGCGGGTTGACTTTCACGTTCCCATACGCCAAGGCCAACTCGTCGAACTCATTGCTCGGGTGGTCGGCACCGGTCGCACTTCAATGCAGGTTGAGGTTGAGCTTTACGCTGAAGATCTTCTAAGCGGCGATCGCAAGCTCGCCACCAAGGGGCGCTTTGTGCTTGTGGCCTTGGATGCCCATGGAAGCCCAACCCCTGTTCCACCCCTCTCAAATTGCAGCCTTCCACCAAAAGAAGGCCAATAACAACGAAAGGAATCCCCATGACCACGAAAACCCTCTGTCTTGGCTTTCCCCGAATCGGTCTCGATCGCGAACTCAAGCGGGCGCTTGAGGGCCATTGGTCAGGCGCCATCTCAAAAGAAGAGCTCCTTGGAAGGGCTTCTGCCCTCCGAAAGCGCCATTGGCAGCTCATGCGTTCGAAGGGCATCGACTCCATCCCCTCAAACGATGCCTCGCTCTACGATCACGTCCTTGACACGGCTGTTCTCGTCGGGGCTGTTCCAGAGCGGTACCTCGTCCTGAGCGATCCTGTCGAACGCTACTTTGCCATGGCACGTGGCTGCCAAGATCCTTCTCGCCAAATCGATCTTCCAGCTCTCGAGCTGACCAAGTGGTTCGACACCAACTACCACTACATTGTCCCAGAGCTTGAGCCCCCCTTTGCCTTTTCCCTTGATCCATCAAAGCCCCTTGAGGAAATCCAAGAAGCCCGTTCGATAGGCATTGAAACCCGGCCGGTTTTCATCGGCCCGATTTCCTTCCTTTTGCTTTCAAAGCTTGGCCCCAAAGCGGCTCCTGGGATGCGCACCCTCGATGCCCTTCCGAACTTGCTTCCTGTTTATGAAGCGCTCTTTGAAAAAATGGCCCAAGCAGGCGTCGAGTGGATACAACTGGACGAGCCTTTCCTTGTCACCGATCTTGACCCTGAAAAACGCGAGGCATATGCCAAGGCCTTCGCCCGCCTTAGCGCCTTGAGCCCACGCCCAAAGGTGCTGCTTGCCACATACTTTGGGCCCCTCGAGGACAACCTCGAGTTGGCCCTGGGTTCAGGCTTTGAGGCGCTCCATCTGGACCTCCTTCGAGGCCGAAGCGACTTTGAAAAAGCCATTGAACTGGCCCCGCCAAATCTCTCCCTCTCCCTTGGCCTTATCGACGGGCGCAATGTGTGGAGAAGCGACCTCGACAAGGCACACGAGCTACTGAGAAAAGCCGCATTGCGCCTCGGAGAGGAACGTGTGTGGGTCGGGAGCTCTTGCTCGCTCCTCCATGTGCCGGTGGACCTTGAAGCCGAAAAGAAGCTTGATCCCGAGCTTCGGAGCTGGCTTGCCTTCGCCCTTCAAAAGCTTGAAGAAATCCGGGCCTTGGCCGATGCCGCTTCAAGCGATCGGCCTGATTCCCCTCCTTTTCAGGCATCCCGTGCAGCAAGTGCAAGCCGCAAGACCTCTCCACGCACCCACAACCCCGAAGTGCGCAAGCGGCTTGCCTCGGTGGATGAATCGATGTTTCAAAGAAAAGCTCCCTTCAAAGAGCGCATCCAACTCCAAAAAGCAGCCCTTGGGCTACCTCTTTTCCCAACAACCACGATTGGCTCTTTTCCTCAGGATGCTTCGGTTCGAAAAGCCCGTGCCGCATGGAAGTCTGGTCAAATGAGCACAGCCGAGTACGAAGCATTCTTGCGCAATTCCATCTCCGAGTGCATCGCCACCCAAGAAGTGATCGGGCTCGATGTCCTCGTGCATGGAGAATTCGAGCGCACCGATATGGTTGAATTTTTTGGCGAGCTCCTCGAAGGCTTTGCGATCACCGAAAACGGATGGGTGCAAAGCTACGGTTCGCGCTGCGTAAAGCCCCCAATCCTTTACGGCGACGTGCGTCGACCAAAGCCCATGACAGTCGATTGGGCCATTTTTGCGCAAAGCCGAAGCCAACGTCCCGTCAAGGGCATGCTCACTGGCCCCCTTACCATGCTTCAGTGGTCCTTTGTGAGGGATGATCAGCCCCGAAGCGAAACCTGCATGCAAATCGCACTGGCCCTAAGGGATGAAGTGCTTGATCTCGAAAAAGCGGGAATTCGGATCATTCAGGTCGATGAGCCTGCTCTCCGAGAGGGCCTCCCCCTCAGGCGCAAGGAGTGGGAGGAATACCTGCGCTGGGCTGTAAACGCTTTCCGCCTCACCACAAGTGGGGTGCGCAATGACACCCAAATTCACACCCACATGTGTTACTCAGAGTTTAAGGATATTCTTCCTGCAATTGTGCACATGGATGCAGATGTGATTTCAATTGAAAGCTCCCGCTCAAGGATGGAGCTCCTCAATGAATTCCGCACCCACGCTTACCCCAACGAGATTGGACCAGGAGTGTATGACGTCCACTCGCCTCGTGTGCCATCTGTCGAAGAATTCACCCAGTTGATCGAAAGAGCAGCCAAGGTGATACCTCCTGAGAAAATCTGGGTGAACCCTGACTGCGGCCTCAAAACGAGAGGGTGGAAAGAAGTAAAAGCATCGCTCTCGAACATGGTTGAAGCAGCAAGGCGCATGCGAGCCACCTATGGTGGTTGATGCTTGCACCCACTGTACCCATCCGCTTCCTTCGCGATGAATTGAGCTTCTTGAGCGACCGCAAAAAGCAGGGTTGCGGGCGCATGTAACTCCCACAAAATAGCTCCTTATCTTAAAGAAAAGGTGCGGTTGAGTGAGGTGGTTACGTGCTTTATTGGGCCGATCGCTTTCTTTGATTTGCCCTTGAAGCTGAGTTAGAGCCTTTCATGGGATTTCGCTTGCTCGTCGAGCGCCCCAGAGCCAAAGAGGGGCGGCCTCCCATCGAGTGGCACTTTGAGCAGCCGCGGGTGCTGATTGGGAGGTCGCTTTCAGCCGACGTGCTCCTGCCCCATCCAACCGTTTCCCTGCGCCATGCAACGATTGAAGTTGACGGAATACGTTCCTGGATTTGCGATCACAACTCCCTGAACGGCACATGGGTCAACGGTGAACGGCTGGCCCAAGGCCAACGCAAGGGGTTGAAAGATGGAGACAGGCTGCGGATTGGCTGCTTTGTCTTGCGGTTTCTGGGCGCTGTGCCCTGTGGCGCATCGGTCTCAGCAGATGAAAGCAAAAGGATGGCCCTTGAGCTTGGGGAGCTGCTCAGTGAAAAGGCGGAAGGAACAACGGTGCTCGTGATCGAGGAAGGCCCAGGCAAAGAGCGACGCTTCGCACTCCCCCCCCCTCCGACGAGAATCGTGATTGGGCGCAGCGAACGAGCCGATGTGCTTTTGGATGATTGTGAAGCCTCTCGCGAACACGCAGAAGTTTTGGTCTCCCAAAACGCTTTTCTCTTACGCGATCTCCAAAGCAAAAACGGTGTTTTTGTCGGCCGGACGCGCGTAAGTTCCTATGTGCTCAAGCCCGGTGAATCCTTTCGCATCGGGCGCACACTGCTGCGCTTTGAAACCACAGGTGATTTTCCGGCTCCTCCCGAGCAAGCCCTCACCCACATCGAATCCCTGGAGGAACAACCACTCCCAACTCCATCACCAGACGAAGGCACTGAAGAACCAGAAGGTGATGAAAAAAAGGAATCCATCAGCCTGACTTCTCGCAACTCCTCCCCTCCTTCTCCCCCACATGACACCCATTCAAAACCAAAATCACCCTTTCCAATCGAGTGGGTGATCTTGGGATTGGCAGCAGCCCTTGCTGCGCTCAGCCTCCTTGCCTTGGCTTGGCTCTTAAGCAATTCCTCGACCCCCCCGAAGGAGCCATCGAAGAAAGCGCCTCCTCTCATCAATCCTTTGCTTCTGGCGGTGGATCCTGACTCACTCGCTCAGGCGGATCGAAGCGAATTGGCTCAAGCCGTTCGTAGTAAACTTGAACAGGAGTCCGCTTTCGCAACTCCTCGGCAAAGCGGTTGATCGCCTGTTCACGCTTTTCTCGCCAAAGGCGCTGCCGGATGCCTTCTTCTGCCTGTTCAAAGCTCCGATGCTCGGCCGGGCGGATCCCTGTCAGCTTCACAATTGACCAGCGATTGTCGTCGATCCGAATTGGCCCAGCCACCTCCCCGATCTCGCGCAAGGCAAATGCCGCTTTAACAATTGCCGGCTCGACCGGAGGGTCGCTGCTATTTGGTGCAAGGCCTTTTTCATCGAAGAAGCGCAAATCACCTCCTCGGTAGCGGCTTTCTGCATCCAAGCTGTGTTCGGCTGCAAGCTGCCGAAACGCCCGCGGATCGGCACGTTTGGCTTCTTCGAGCAGCTCTTTCGCACGGACCTCTCTATCGAGCAAAATGTGGCTCACGCGCCTGAGCTCAGGCCGCGAAAACTCCTCTGGATGCGATTCGTAGTAAGCCCGGATTTCTTCCTCTGAAATCAAAGAAAGGGTGATCTTTTCGTCAAACTCCTTGCGGATGAGCTGCTGGACAGCCGCCTGCGCCGTCGCTTCTCGCACCTCTGGATCGTTGCCGTAGCCTCGACGCTCTGCTTCACGCGCAAGAAGCTCAAAGCGCAAGAGATTTTCGTAGAGGGCAATGAGCTCATTGCGATCACGGTAACGCGCACGCATCCACGGCGCTTGAATTGCGATCTCGTCTTCGATCTGCCCGATCGTGATGGCGGCATCTCCAATCCGCGCGACAATCTTGGCACGGCGAACCTCATCTTGGGGAGTTCGAGGGGGTGGAGAAGCGTGTTCGGCTTCTTCTTCCACGCCAACTTCTTGCGCAGCGATCGACACGGCAATCGACAACACACCCAATGCCAAAATCAATCCCCACTGAATTCCCCTTGGCAAAAGCCTCCTTTTTTGTGCCAAAAGGCCATCGCAAAAACGCGCCATATCCTCTTTTTCCCTGAACTTTGCCGGTGGTCAATCGCTAAGCACATGCTCAAAACTTGTCAAAAAAGCCCCGCCTCTGGCCAAGCTCAAGGTGTGCTCCCTTTTCCGCCGCTCCGTCGCCCTCCTCCTGGCCTTGGGCTTGCTCTTGCCCCTCCAAGGGCAAGCCGAAAGCGTTCCGCCAGCTGCTTTCACTTCCCACATCAGGCAGCGCAATGACAGTCAAAAAACGCATGGCCGAAAGCACCGCCCAAATAGCCTCTCCATCGGCCTGCCCTATCGAGGTGCCCTCCGAAATGGCGTGCGCCTCAAGGAAAGCAGGGTGCTGCGCATCGCCGCAGAATATCGGGGCACCGGCCACTTTTACGGAACCACAGAACTCATCAACCTGCTTGAGAAAACTGCAGCACATGTCGCCCGACGCTTTCGCGGCCCCGCACTGGTTGTCGGCGAGCTTTCCAAAGAAGGGGGCGGGCCGATTCCAGGCCACCGCTCCCACCAAAATGGCCGAGATGTCGATATCGCCTTCTACACCCAAGACGAAAAAGGCAACACCTACCTTCCCTATGCTTTCCTCCCCTTCGATCGGCGCGGGCATTCCATACACCCTCATAGCGGTTTTCATTTCGATGATGCCCGCAACTGGGAGCTTGTCGCACGTCTCGTTTCTGATGAAGAAGCAAAGGTGCAGTTCATTTTTGTGGCAGAGACCCTCAAGCAGCGCCTGCTCCGCACGGCCAAGCGGCGAAAGGCACCGCATTGGGTGATTGAACGCGCACAAAGCGTGATGGTGCAACCAAGCCATGGTCACCCCCACCGCAACCATTTTCACGTGCGAATTTATTGCGCCCCTGACGATCGGCCTTTTTGCCAAGACAGCGCCCCATTTCACCCATGGTACCCTCGTCTCCCCCGCGAAAACACCCTTCCACACCCTCCAACCCAGGAGGATGCTCTGGAGTAAGTCTCGCTCCTCAGTCGCAAGGCGCAGCCAACGCTCAGGGCTTTTGGAGGTGCTCTCGGACGACCGGATCTCTGCCAAGCACGCGTTGCAGCCGAGCAGTGGCAATGCGAAAGTCGATGAGCGCATTGAGCAGCTCCATGCGGGCCCGCGTTCGTTCAGAAGTGGCGATTGTGAGCTCCGTGAGCCCGATCGCTCCTTGGCGATGTTGCTCGCTACGGACCCGAAACACCTCTTCTGCTGCTTTTAACCCAACCTTTGCAGCCTCCACTGCAAGGCGCGCTGCCCGCTGGGCTTCAAAGGCCTGGCTGAGTTCGATGCGCAATCCATCCCGCAGTTGCTCAAGTTGGGCCAAGTGCTCATTGCGACTGGCCAGAGCCCGCTCAGCCCGTGCTTCACCCAGAGCGATGTCGTTTGGAGACCAAGCGAGGGCAAAGGTGATTGCGTAGTTTTCAACAAAGCGCTGGTCAAGCGGAATGATGCGCTGGTTTGGGTTGTCGAAAGAGAGCTGCGCATCGAGAAAAAGATGGGGGTAGCGGCTGCCAAGCGCCGCCTCCGCTTCGCGGCTTCTGGCCTCGACAAGCTGACGCAATGCCCGAAACTCCGGGCGTTCCCGCATTGCAGTTTCGACCAAACCCTCAAAAGAAGAAGGGGCAGCCACTTCTCCCAAAAGGTCCTCTCGAATGGCAAACTCGGTTGCTGACTCTTCGTGAATCAGGGTGCGAAGGGCCATAAGGGCAATCCCAACCCCCCCGCGCGCCCGTTCCACCGCCACCTCCGCACTCGCCCGTTGCGCTTCGATGCGCACAAGATCAACCCGCGGAGCAGCCCCAATCGCCACTGCCGCTTCAACCACTCGTTTTTGGGACTCAATGGTGTGAAGCAGCTCCTCAGCAAGTGCCAAAGAAGCGCGGGCACGCAAGTATTGGTAGAAGGCCTCTCTGGCACGCCAAGCAATCTCAAGCGCCTGCGCCTCGATTTGAGCCCGCTGGGCCTCAACCAAACGCTCTGTCGCTTCGTATGCAGGAAGCACCTGAAGGAGCACGTCGCTCAATGGGTAGCGAAGGCCCGCACCAAAAGAAAAGACGTCGAGGATCACAGGGAAGCGAAAATTCGCAAGGGCAAGCTGCGCCTGGAGGTTGATCTCGAAAAGCAATCGCGCCGAAGGGTCTTGAACATTGGCAATCAATCCACGAAGCGCTGCCTCTTGTTCAGAGGTGATGCCCTCTCCAAGCCTGCCTGGGCTTACCGGATTGAGGCGGGTGTAGCGGCCAAAGGTTTCGATTCTTGGGAAAAAGGCCAAAAAAGCCTCTCGTGCACCTGCCCGCGCCTGCTCGAGCCGAGCCTGGGCCTCGGTGAGCCCCGGAGCCGAAAGCAGTGCCAAACGGGCCACCTCCTCCGCATCCAAAGGATGCCCCTTGCTCCGAAGGACCTCAAGAAAAGAAACAAGCCACCCGTCTGTGGCCTCCTGCGGCTCAGAAGCGAGTGCGGGCCCACCGGGGGCCTGCGCCAAAAGCAGGGCTGGCCACCACCCAAGGAAAAAGCCACTTAAAGCCCAAAATCCCTTGTTGTCGTGCATTCTTGGCCTTGCCTCCAATTCATTGCATTCGCATGCAATTCGAAATGCGCAACACCAACTCCCATGCTAAGGGCTCAGGCCATGACGGAATCAGGTCAAGTCCAAAACCGAGCGCTTCGCGTGGCCATCCTTGGGGCCACAGGGCTTGTGGGTCGAACGATGCTTCAAGTGCTTGAAGAACGCGATTTCCCCATAAGCGAACTTAGGCTCTTCGCATCTTCTCGCAGCGCAGGCACCGAGCTTGAGTTCAGGGGCCAGCGCATCGCCGTGCAAGAAGTCAACGAAGAAGGGTTCCGCGGCCTCGAGCTTGCGCTCTTTTCTGCAGGCGCGGAAGCAAGCCGCAAGTGGGCTCCCATCGCAGCAAGCGCTGGAGCCCTTGTGATCGACAACTCATCGGCCTGGCGCATGGATCCTGAAGTCCCCCTTTGCATTCCAGAAGTGAACCTCGAAGCTGCGCGAAAAGCACCCAAACGCATTATCGCCAACCCAAACTGCGCCACCATTCAGATGCTGGTCGCCCTCGCTCCCCTCCATCGCGAAGCAAAAATTCGGCAAATCGTGGTTGCCACCTACCAAGCCGCAAGCGGTGCTGGCCAAAAACTCGTCAAGCGCCTCGAAGAAGAACTTCGGCATTTTGTGGAGAAAGGTCAGGTGGCTTTGAGCAATGCTCCTGAAAGGCCCCTCGCATGCAATCTCCTTATGGAGTGGAAGCGCGATGTGCAAAGCCACCACCAAGAAGAGGAACTCAAGTTGATCAACGAAACCAGAAAAATTTTGGGTGATCCTTCGATCATCGTTTCACCAACCACGGTGCGGGTACCTGTGTTCAATGGGCATGCCGAAGCGATCCACGTTGAATTCGAGCGCCCCATCACTGCTCAACGGGCAAGGGAGATTTTAGAGGCGGCAGAAGGTGTGCAGGTGGTTGATGAATTTGCCAAAGGGATTTACCCGACACCCATCGATGCCGATGGACAAGACCTCGTCTTGGTTGGCCGCATTCGCGAAGCCCTTGGGAAACCCAACGCCTTGTCACTTTGGGTTGTGGCAGATAACCTTCGAAAAGGTGCGGCAACGAATGCAATACAAATCGCCGAAGCGCTGTTTTCAATCATGGGTTAATTGGCGCGATATTTGTGCCACCCGCTCACTTTCCTTGAACACACCAAGGCCCAGCCCATGTGAAGTGCCCCACAGCAATGCAAAGTTGCTTGAGCACACCCATTCACCTGATCAGCTCCATGCCTCACCAAAGCCAGCCAAGCCATGTGGTACAAGAAGGCATTTCTCACCATTGGTGCTCGCAAAAGCGGGTATGGGAAGGGGCCTCCAACATTCACTCTTAACCCATTGGGTGAAATCCCGGTGGCTTTTGGCTCTTTTTGGACTGAGTGCAATCGCTTTGCATCCTTTTGCTGCAACTGCCCAAATCAGCTACACCTTTCGAAGCTATGGCCCTAGGGGCGCACCTCCACCAGGTGCAACCAACTATTTCATCAACTGGCCCCTCTCCCGTTCCGAGTGCGCTGCAAATGAGCCGATTTTGATCGACGTGGTGAATGCCCCATTTGATGCGAGTGGTGGAATGCGCCTTGAGTGGGATCTTTGGCAAGGCGGCACAGGAACAGCGGGTGCAAATTGCCAGATGGCCATCAACCGTCGGATGAACATGGGCTCTTCGGCGCTTTGTGTACGCAGGGAATGGTCAGGGGGAGGGCAGATCACCAACACCATGGTTACCCTCTCCTTTCGTCCATCCGAGCTTTTTCCATCCGGTTGTGCGGATACACCTTCTGGAACCTATGTGTTTTACGTCCTCGCAGTGAGTGCCCCAGGTGATACCACAACGGATCTCCCAGCCAACCGTTTTTTTGCCTTTAGCATTGGGTATGACCGTGATCCCCCATCACCCCCCCAAGCGAGAAATGCTTCAGGCGACCGACAGGTCGTGATCGAATGGTCAAACACCACAACCGAGACCCTCGCTGGAGCCCGGGTTTATGTGGACTTGGGCGCATCTTGTGGAGGAAGCACTTCGCTCATGCCAGGTGCTCCGCCCCCTCCAACAATCCGGCCCAGTGCCGAGGTCTCTGGAAGCGCTCCGACGCGCGCCACGATCGACGCGATGGCTCTCGGCTTGGAATTCGGGCAGTCCGCCCCCTTTGCCGTCACCGTTTTTGACCTCGCCCGCAACGAATCTGTCCTCTCGAACATCGCTTGCCTTGAGCGGGTACCTGTTCAAGGGTTTTGGGATTCGTATTGCCGCGAACGCATGCTGGATCCCGAAACATGCAAGGAGCGCTACGGTGGCTGTTCCATTCGCGGAAATTGGCTTTCCCAGAGTGAATGGAAGCTCGTTTTGCTCATGGTTGTTTTTGTGCTTCTCAGGCGCAAGCGTCATTTTTCTTTGCTTTTTGGCCTCTTTGGCGCCTTGGTGACGAGCGCCCATGCCCACGCCCAAAGCGCAACGAACATCGAGCCCATCGCCAATTGGTCTGACGTACCCGTTTTTCAGCCCTCCTCAGAAGGCTTTACCATCGAGCTCCGCATTGGTGCCTATCGTCCCGAGCTCGGCGAATCGTTTCGCTCCTCCTTTGGAGGGGATCTCGGACCAATGCTTGCCCTTGAACTTGACGCTCACCTTTTCCGCATCCCCTATGTCGGCCCTTTCCAAGGCGGAGGGCGTGTGTCCTGGGCAGAGTGGACAGGCCCTGCCCGTTCAAGCGCAAGCAGCAATGTCTCAGGCAACACAGGAATGAGCCTCCTTCTGTTCACCGCCCTCCTTTCGCTTCGGGTCGATGGGATGGCCAGGCATCTGGGCTTCCCCCTGGTGCTTACCCCCAAGCTTGGCCTTGATTGTGGCTACTTCCAAACAGGAACAAGCGGCGCACTTCAGGCCGACGGGTGGTCCTTTGGAATTGCATGGGGCGCACAGATTGCTGTTGAGCTCGATTTCCTTGAACGCCGGGCGGCACGGAGGCTGGACGAGGAGTGGGGTTTGAACCATTCAGAAGTGTTCTTTGAGCTCTATGGCTCAGGCATGGGCTCCTTTTCGGATCGCCATTTGCCCTTAGGCACTGGATTGGCTTGGGCCCTTGGCCTAGGGTTTACTTTCTAGCTTGGTCTGGTTATCGGCATGAGTTCTCTTCCGGTGCGTGGTGTGCGCTTGCTTGTGGCTTACGATGGATCGAACTTTTATGGTTGGGCCAAGCAGCCCGGCCTTCGCACCGTTCAAGGTGTTCTGGAGGAGAAGATATCGGCTTTTGCTGCGCATCCTGTTTCGACGCGTGCAGCAGGCCGCACCGACCGAGGCGTCCATGCCCTTGGCCAGGTGGTGGCTTTCGATACCCACCTCTCTCTTCCTCCTCAGGCTTGGCTGAGGGGAGTCAACCGGCTTTTGCCTGAAGACCTGGTCATTCGCGCCGTCGACTTCGTCGAGCTTGGCTACGAGCCAAGGTATGACACGATCGATAAAACCTATCGCTATCTTTTGCTCATCGACTCGGAGCGCGACCCCCTGCTGCGGCATCGGGCTTGGTTTCTGCCCCCCCAATTTTGGCACCCTGCCCTGCGTCATTCTCCATCTCGCTTCACCTTTCGCCTCGATATTGAGGCGATGCGCAAGGCAGCAACCCTTTTTGTCGGCACCCATGACTTTCGGGCATTTCGGGCCGAAGATGACCATCGAGAAAACAGCATTCGCACGATCTACAGCCTCACCATCGATCCCGATTGGAATGGCGATCCCCGCTTGGTTGCCATTACAGTGCGAGGAAATGCCTTCATGAAGCACATGGTGCGCATCATCGTTGGCACCCTCGTGGAAGTGGGTCGCGGACGCATGCTGCCCGAATCTGTGAGCGCCCTGCTTGGCCCACAAGCCAAGCGAAACCAAGCAGGTCCAACAGCTCCTCCTGAGGGCTTGACCCTGCTCTCTGTGTGTCTTGGGAGAAGCGGCTCGCTCCCCACCGAGTAAGCACTTGACGAAGGGCTTCTTCTCGATACCTTCAAAGCCTCGACGTCCAAGGCACATCGATCTCGTTGCGATCGATGGGGAGATTGCCATGAATCAATACCCTGGCCTCATTGGGAAAAAACTCGGCTGTTCTCAGCTCTTTGACAGTGAAGGCAATGTCCACGCTGTCACCTTGCTCGAAGTGGGTCCCTGCCATGTGGTCGGAAAGCGCACCATCGAAAGGGACAGTTACTCCGCCATCATTTTGGGATACGGCGAAAAGCGCGAATCACTGTTCACAAAGCCAGAGCTTGGCTTTTTCAAAAAAGCCGGCGTAAAGCCCCTGCGCTTTCTCAGAGAGCTGCGCTTGCCTCCTGAGGAAGTCGCCAAGTACGAAGTCGGCAAAATCCTTCGCCCCTCGGAAGTGTTTGAAATCGGGCAGTGGGTTGACGTAACAGGATACACCAAGGGGCGAGGGTTTACGGGCGTCATGAAGCGCTGGAATTTCTCTGGGGCTGGAAGCAAAACGCACGGCACCCACGAATACAAGCGCCATGGTGGGGCAATTGGAACCAACATGACACCCGGCCGCACCCTGCCAAACATGAAGATGGCAGGTCACTATGGGAATGAGCGGGTCACAATCCAAAACCTCCGCGTCATGGACATCGTCGATGATGATTTCCTGCTCGTTGTAAAAGGCGCGGTACCAGGCCCACGCCACGGCTTGATCATCGTGCGCGGCGCAGTCAAAAAGGGAGGAGGGAAGATCGCCAAAGCGGCATAGCGCCTTTTTCTAAAGGATTGAGGGCCGGATGGTCAAGCGTGTTTGGATTGAAGAAATCAGCAATCACCTTGGTGAATTGGTGCGCCTAGAAGGGTGGTTATACAACAAGCGTTCAAGTGGAAAGCTCCTTTTCCTTGAAGTACGAGATGGTTCTGGGATCTGCCAATGCGTGCTTTCGAAAGCTGAGGTAGATGAAAACACTTTCACCCTGGCCGATCACCTTCCACAGGAAAGTTCGATCCGGGTGTTTGGCAAGGTGCGTGAGCACGGAAAACTCAAGGGAGAGTACGAAGTTGGTGTCACCAACCTTGAGGTGATTGCAAAGCCAACCCGAGAATATCCCATCTCTCCCAAGGAGCATGGGATCGACTTTCTGATGGACCACCGGCACCTTTGGCTTCGAAGCCGCCGGCAGCATGCGATCTTGAGGGTGCGTGCGGAGTTGGTGCGTGCAATCCGCGACTACTTTGACAGCCACGGCTTCACCCTCATCGATGCCCCCATCTTTACACCCAATGCATGCGAAGGCACTTCCACCCTCTTCCAAACCGACTACCATGGCGAGCCCGCCTATCTTACCCAAAGCGGGCAGCTTTACATGGAAGCGGCGGCGGCTGCCTTCGGGCGTGTTTACTGTTTTGGGCCCACCTTTCGGGCTGAAAAATCCAAAACGCGAAGGCATCTTGCAGAGTTTTGGATGGTTGAGCCAGAGGTGGCCTTTTTGGATCTCGAGGGCGATATGGAGCTTGCCGAGGATTTTATCGTTTCAATTGTTGCGCGTGTGCTCGAGAAGCGGCGCGCGGAGCTTGAATTTCTCGAGCGAGACATCAAGGCCCTCGAGGCCGTTCAAAAGCCCTTTCCTCGCATCACCTACGCCGAGGCAATTCAAATCATCCGAGAAAGCGGCCATCCGATCGAGTGGGGGGCGGATTTGGGGGGAG
>JANWYL010000001.1:15979-36900 GCA_025056955.1 Sandaracinaceae bacterium
TGAAGAAACCATCCTCTCTCAGCGTTTCGATCGCCCGGTGATCGTGCACCGTTATCCGATTGAGCTCAAGGCCTTTTATTTTAAGCGCGATCCTGCTGATCCCCGCCTCGCACTGAACATGGACATTCTCGCTCCTCAAGGCTACGGCGAAATCGTGGGCGGGGGTCAGCGCGAGGATGATCTCGAAGCGCTTGAGCGTTCAATCGAAGCCCATGGGCTTCCAAAATCTGCCTTCGAGTGGTACTTGGATTTGCGCCGCCATGGCACTTTTCCACATTCAGGCTTTGGCCTGGGCCTTGAGCGCACAGTGGCCTGGATCTGTGGCCTTCACCACGTCCGCGAGACCATTCCCTTCCCGCGGATGCTGAACCGCCTTTATCCTTGACTTGGCCATGCCATCGGACTTGCCCCACACTTCTGTGTGGCGCTCTTCGGATGAAGGGAGCAGGGTGACGGCAAAGGGGGGGAGCCTTGCCTCTTCTCGGCTTCGGAAAAGCCTGGGAGAGGATGCATTCAACCTCCCGAACTTCCTCACCCTCCTCCGAATTGCGTTGATTCCAGTCGTGCTTTCTTTCCTCTATGAACAGACCCCCCAATCAAGCTTTTGGGCAGCAATGGTTTTCACCCTCTGCTCGATCACTGATTTTCTTGATGGGTGGATTGCCAGAAAACGGGGGCTTGTGAGCCTTCTTGGGCAATTCCTCGATCCGATGGCAGACAAAGTCCTTGTCGTCTCCTCTCTCATCGTCATGGTCGAAATCAACCGTGTTCCAGGGTGGGCGGTGATTGTGATTGTTGCAAGGGAGCTTGCAGTCACAAGCTTTCGGGTGATTGCCATGTCAGAGGGGGTTGCCATCCCCGCTGGTCAAGGGGGCAAGGAAAAAGCTGCCCTCCAGATGGTTGCACTCGTCATGCTCATGGTGCACTATCGATTTGACATTGATTTTTGGTTTTTCCAAATCGAAAAACTCGACTTTAACAGTGTGGGGTTAGTGCTCCTTTACTTGAGTATTCTTTTTGCCATCACAAGCGCAGGTGAATACCTTCAAAGCTTTGTGAGAGCCATCGAAAAGCGCAAGGGAACGTGAGTGCTATGGAGAAGGTGCAACCCATCCCATCCGCGCGCAAGCAAGAAGGGCTCCCTCTATTCGGCTGGCCCATGCGCTTTCGTTGTGGGGGGCCCCTCGGGCCCACACATAGGTGAGGTCACGCCCAACCATGTAGCCCTCCCTTTCAAGCACCCTCAAAAACTGGCGGTTCGTGCAAAAGTTGTCCGTGTCGCGGGCATCGTCTTCGATGCCATCCCCATCGCCATCGATGCACCTTCCATCCACATCACCTCCGTGATCGAGGTAGATTGGGAGGGGCCTTCCTCTCCAAAGTTCGATAAGGGTATTGCCTCGAGGCGCACTGGGTGAAAAAGAGCCCCATCTCAAAGTTGAAGACATCGCAATCGCGCACCCAAAACGCGGGACCCACCGTTGGGCAGCAAAAAGGGTGACGAGGCCGCCAAGGGAGCTCCCCGCAATTGCAAGGGAAGCACCCTCTGCCACTATGCCATAGCGGGCTCGAAAGAAAGGGAGGACCTCCTCCTTGAGCATGGCAAGATATGCCTCTGCCCTTCCACCAACCCTCCCCATCCCCACATCGTCTGGCACATGGGTATAGGCATCCATCCGATCGGAAGCGTTATCCACCGCAATTGCAACCACCTGAGCACCTAGGCGCTCAAGCCTTTCATTCACCCGCCAACCACCAAACCATGCATCGGGATGAAACACGTTCTGACCGTCATGGAGCAAAAGGGTGCGCATGCGCGATGCAAGGGGAGAGTGTGGGGTAAAACCTGGTGGAAGATAGGCGCGAAGGCTTCGTGGTTCATCGAGAAAGCGGGACCGAAAGGCTGGATACTGCTCGAGCCTCCCATGCTCTAAGGGAGCGCGCACCCAACCGAAGCGTCCGAAATGGTCGTAGCCGTACTGGGTTGCTTCCATTGGCGGCCGGTAGCTCCCATCGTGTGACGCAAACCACTTGTATTTCGAAGCGATTGCAGGCCTGCGAAAGGCAGATTCCGGTACTTCGACGAAAAAGCGTCTCCCATCTGGACAACGGACGGTAGGCCATTCATTTGGGTTCCAACCATTCATATCACCCACGAGGGTGATCATGGGTGGTGCATCATCAAATTTTGTGGCAAAGAGCCACATACCCCTTCTCTCCATGGGCCACCCCTGCCCCCACCCTCCCCTCCAAAGGGCCCGATCAAAGCGCGAGGGATCACAGCTTTGGATATCTCTCCAAATCTCATCGGTCTCATCCAGGCCACCATCCACCCCTCTCACGTCATCGGATGCATCCCCGCCTCTCCATGGGCCCATATCTTCGCCCCTTACGTCCGGCTCATCAACTCCTCCATCACCAATTTCTTCCCCTTGGTGATCAAAAGGGTTACCCCCATCTTTCACAGCTGAGCCAGAACATGCACCCAGTCCAACCCAGACGAATTCAAGCAGGTAAACAATCTTTGGCATGTGCAAACGCATGTATCGGCCTCCCCTCGGCAAGATAAGAATACCTCGCGCTCGGGTGAGTGAGTGGTTGCTTTTGATCATCGGTCAATCGCAAAGAGGCATGACTTGGATTGGTTGAATTCCCAAATGGGAGTGCCTTGTCTTTCCATGTTTCTTTGTGGGATGTGGTGATTGCGATCAAGACGCTGAAATTTGCGATACGATGGGTGGTGAAGGGTGTGGTGCCCAGCATGTGGGATAACAAAAAAAATCCGAGGCGATGCACTTTCCATTATTGTCACGCTCTAAAAGCTGCAAGTTCGATTCTGCTCATCGCGTGGGCCTCAGCTTGCCCAGGTGGTCCTGCGCATGATGCAGGAGTCGGCGACACTGGAACAGGCGATGCGGCCGATGCAGAAAGCCACGATGGGGGGCCTCCTGTGCCGCCACCTGTGGACCATTGCCGCTACGAGCGCCTGCCTCCTATCGCGAGAAGCGGAGGGCAGGTGCGGGCTGGAAAGCTCCAAGCGGGGGTCGCCGAAGCCTTCTTGTCGGGGCCGATTTCTGCGGCGCTTGGCGCCTATACCGCACGGGCCCAAAGCTTTGGCAACCAAGGCTTCATCGATGCGAGGCGCGAGCCGATTGCGGGGGCTTTTTCGACTTCTGTGGGTGTTGAAACCCGCCCCCGCGTGCGGGCCTTGGTCCTGACCACAGGGGAAGATACGGCAGAGCCAGACGATGACGAGAAGGTGGCACTCGTCAAGGTGGACCTCGGGGTTTCATACCAAGGCCTCGTCCATGAAAGCGAGCGCATCCTTGGGCCGGAGTGGGTGGGCAAAATCATCATTGCGGCCAGCCACTCGCACAGTGCGTGGGCCAACTTCCATGGCCACGGCGCTTTGCAGGTCGGCTTTTCAAACTTCCGCCGCTTGGTCTTCGATCGGATTGTCCAAGAAATCGTGCAGGTCATCAGAAAAGCCTTCGAAAAGAGGCGGCCTGCACGAATTGGGTTCGCCTATGGTCCCAACTTCGATCCCGAAGATCGCGTATCACGAGATAGGCGCCCTGAAAACGATTGGCTTGCGGGCGGAAAGCTCAAGGACCACCGCCTCTATGTCATTCGGGTGGATACGGCCGAGGGTGAGCCCATGGCCTTGCTTCCGGTGTTCGGCGTTCACCCGATTCTCCTTGGTGCAAACAACGTCATCGCCTCTGGTGACGTGTCGGCAGGCATCGAGAGGGTACTGGAGGAGCGCTTTGAGAGGAGCCCGGATTCGCCGCTTGGGCCCGTGCTTGTCGCCCACCTCCAAGGAGCAGGGGGAGATGTCTCACCTGCTGGTCGGAACACAACCGATTGCCCCCCCCGTGAGATGGCGCCGCTCTGCCAAGACTTTGCAAAAGCAGAAACGGTGGGGCGTGCAGCGGAAGAAGCGATTCTTCAACTCCACGCTCGGGCAGGGATGGTGATGGCAGACCGAGTGGCCATCGAGGCCCTTGGCTCCTCTTTCGAGCGCGGGCCGAATTGGGAAAACTTCACCGTGCGCAATGGGAGGCTGCGATATGCGCCTTTTGATGGGGTACGGCCGGCGGATCGTTTGGTTTGGACAGACAGCACCCGCTCAGGGCTGCTTTCTCCCATCGATGAATTCAATGCGCCCTTTGGCGCTGCGCTCTGCGGAAATGGAGCGAGGACTTCGTTTTTTGGAGCCCGCGGGGCCACCCAGCTTCCAAACACCGCCAACATGGACGAGTCCTATGCGGGCTGCAATCAGCTCATACCCCGTTTTTTGCGCATCTTTGAATCAGCACTCGAAATTCAGATAGGGCCGCCCCCCATTTGCGACACAACCCGCACGATTGTAAGCGGCATCCGCATCGAAGGAGATGAACCTTTCGGACGTTTCGTCATCCTCACATTGCCAGGGGAGCCGGTCACGCTCCTCGCCGAGCGGCTTCGCGAGCTTGCCCGCGAGGCTGTGCCAAGCTTGACCGATGAGCGGCTCATCATCCTCGGCTACGCCCAAGACCATAACGGGTACTTGTTGACCGCCGAAGATTGGCTCTCAAACGGCTACGAACCTTCGATTTCTTTTTGGGGCCCCCTCGATGGCGAAATGGTTGCAGAACACGTCCTGCGATTGCTTGGCCCCCTTCTTTCAAATCGCCGTGAAAACACTTACGAAGGGCAAACCCACGTCGCCGTCCCATCCCCAGATGAAGATTTTAGAGCAGACGAGTCGAGCGTAAGGGGGGAAGAGCCCGGCACGATTCCTGAGGCATCCCCTGATTATCTGGCCACAGTTGCCGGCCCACGCGTGCCTCAGCTTACCGAAGATGGGCGTGTGCGCCGCTTGGAGAACATCTTTTTCACATGGATCGGTGGCCACCCCTTGCGAGGCACCCCACTCGTTCGCATCGAACGCGAAAAGGAGGGCCGCTGGGAGCCTCTCCGACGCCGCTCTGGGCGTTTGGTTGAAGACGGCGATTTCATTCTCACTTGGACTCCTCAGCCACTTCCAGCGCCTCGGCCAGGGGAGAGGCCCAGGGTACACCATTGGACTGTCCAGTGGCAGGCGGTCCCGGCACTGGGCCAAGCTGGAGTCGACGAAAGAAGCCCAAGCCGCCTGTGGCTTCCCTTGGGCCGCTACCGCTTTGTGGCTGAGGTCCCTGAAGGGGCGGGTTGGCTCGGCACCACTCGCTATGTCGTTTCGCGCTCTTTTGTGGTTGAGCCTGCAGAACTCCGCATGAACACCCGCCGCGAAGGCAGCGAGCTTTTGATTGAGGTTTTCATTCATGCTCCCCATGGCTTCCGCCTCCTTGACCCCGAGAGCGCCTCGGCCAACCGGCCCTTCCCCTACCGCGATGCCGAGCTCACTGTGCATTTTGGCGATGGGAGCTCCATGCGGGTGCGGCTGGACCACGAGGGGCGTGCCCGCTTGCCCTCAAGGCCCGGACCAATCCGAGTGGTCGATGACGCAGGCAACTTTGCAAGGGCGCCCTAGTCCGGCCGCTCGACCAACACAGCCAGCGCTTCTCCCCCTCCGATGCACAGGCTTGCAAGGCCTCGCTTCTTTTCAAAGCGCTGAAGGGCATGGATGAGGGTCGTGAGGATCCGCGCTCCGCTTGCGCCAATCGGATGGCCAAGCGCAATCGCCCCGCCCCACACGTTGACGCGCTCTGGATCGAGGTTGAGCTCGCGGATGGCAGCAAGGGCCACAACCGCAAATGCCTCGTTGATCTCAAAAAGATCGATGTCCGCCACTCCAAGCCCAGCCCTGGCACACGCAGCCTGCATGGCTTTGGCTGGCGCTGTTGTAAACCATTCCGGAGCCTGGGCATGCCCGCCATACGCCACAAGGCGCGCAAGGGGCTCGAGCTTCCGCGCATGCACGGCCTCCCCCGAAGCCAAAACCAGCGCTGAAGCGCCATCGTTGATTTTTGATGCATTTGCAGCCGTGATGGTCCCTTCTTTTTCAAAGACAGGGCGCAAGGTGGGTATTTTTGCAAATTGCACCCGCTTTGGCTCCTCGTCTTCGCTCACCAAACTCGGGCCACCCTTCCCTTCAACAGAAACCGGCACAATCTCTTTGCAGAATTCGCCAGCTTCCTGCGCCCGAAGCGCACGCCGGTAAGAGCTTTCAGCGTAAGCATCTTGCTCTTCGCGAGAAATGCGCAACTCGCGGGCACACAGCTCGCCTGCATTGCCCATGTGCCAATTGCGGTAGGGATCCCAAAGCCCATCGTGAATCATCGAGTCGATCACTTGCCCGTGCCCCATCCGCATGCCCTTCCGCGCGTTGGGCAAAAGATAGGGTGCTTGGCTCATCGACTCCATCCCCCCTGCCACAACGATTTCAGCATCGCCAAGAAGGATCGCACGGGCACCCAAAATCACGGCCTGCATTCCAGAGCCACAAACCTTGCTCACAGTGGTCGCTGGCACGCGATCCGGAAGCCCAGCCCTCCGAGCGGCCTGACGGGCAGGGGCCTGCCCCAGGCCTGCGCTCAGCACATTGCCCATGAACACTTCATCGATTTCATCGGGCCCAAGCCCCGCGCGCTCCACCGCCGCACGAATGGCCCTTGCCCCAAGCTCTGGCGCCGAAACTTCCTGGAGCACGCCCTGAAAGGCACCGATTGGCGTGCGCACCGCACTGCAGATCCAAACCTCCCGCGCACTCATCCGCACCTCCTCGCATCGAGGCCTGAGCTTGGAGAAGGGAAAGCCCCAAGTCAAGCCCCCACAACCACTCCTCATTCACATGATGTGGGTGTGGGCCACCCAGGCATCCAACCCAAGCTCTCCGCACGATCAACCAGGCGCAGCACGGGCACACCCATTTCCATCCGGAACTCAACTCCACCCATCACCCAAAGCTCACCATCAGGAAGCCACAAAATGGAATGACCAAAGCGCGGAGACGACATGGGTGGAAGGGCATTCGCCACTTTACCTCTTACCACTTCCACCCAAAAGCCTTCGTTGGTGACATCAACTTGGAGGGAAGGAGCAGCGCGCATCCACAGCCCCCCTGTCACAACCACACCCTGCTTTCCGTCGTGGTCGAACTGGAGTGAGGCCTGATGCACACGAGGCATAGAGGGCAATTCACCTCCAAGGGCTTCGACACCCAATTCGTTGCGAGTCGGATCCCACCTCAGCAAGCGCAAAGGTGGTACATCCACTGGCGCCACGCCCCCCACAATCAACCATAACCATTGTTGGGAACTTCCTTCCCATCTGAAAGCATATGCCTTGTGGAAGGAAGTCGCGACCAGATCTGGCAACCGAGGGGTTAGCGCCATCCAGTTCCTTCCATTCCGTTCATACATGTGGATGGCTTGACCGCCCCCATCTGCTGCTCCAAACACTGTAACGACGTTACCAAAGCGGTTGATCGTGGCTCCTCGGCGCATGGTGAGGGTGGGGCCGAGTGTGATGTCAGGGCCCGATTCATTCACTGATATGGCTCCTACCTGTGAAACAACACCCGAGCTTCCCCTGCTCGCTCCAAGCAAGGCATCGAATTCAGAGGACATGGGCGGAAGGCCAAAGCCCAACCGACTCGCCAAAGGCTCAAGGGTGATTTCTCGCGCCTCACCAGAAAGGGCCCGCACTTCTGCAGCCCGCTCTCGTGGATCCAAAAGGATTTCCGCCAAAGCGGCCACAGGAGCTGAAAGAGCCCCAGAAGCGCAATCTGGCGACGTTGTGGCAACAGCACGAGCCAGCTGGGGATCAGCATAACGAAAGCAAAACTTCGAACCCCTTCCTGCGCCTCCCAAAAGCCAGATGCGCTCTCTTCCGTTGGGATCCCTCCCAACCCATCGCGCCTCAAAAAAAGCCCGCTCGAGAAGTTCAATGCTGCCCCTTGCGGTGACCTTGTACAGGCGTCTCTCTTTGGCATCGTACAGAAGAACGGAGTGCTCAGCGGGAACCAACTCCGCAAATTCAGGGCCACGCCCAATTGGATTGGGATCAAGAGGATTGGCAGGTGGCCACCTCAGCCCACCAATCACAAGGGCATTGCCGTCGGGAAGCACCACGCCTGAGTGAAAAGCACGAAACATCCACTCATTGTCAAAAGGCAAACAACGCCATTCCTTTGTCGGGTGAAGCCAAATCCGCCCTTGAGCCCTCTCTCTGAGCAAAGCCCTCCCCACCGCAAGGGCTTCCCTACCCTTTAAGGCAATCACTTCAACCACATACTCCCGATCGCTTTCGAGTTTTGCATCGATGCGTACAAAACCTGCGCCCCCCCTCACCAAAAGCACTTCCGTGCCAGCTGCGTGATCTCCTCCCTCTTGAACCAGCTTTGCGCACTCTCTTCCGCTTGGATCACACAACCGAATCTGAATGCAATCAAAAACGACTGGTTGTGACTGTGGAGAAGCACATGGAACAGGATAAGACAGCTCAAGACGCAAGGGGCGATACCCTGAACACCCAATTGCCCCTAACGATACAAGCCACCATCCCAAGCACACAAATACGCTTTGGGTTTTCATGAGCTCACGACTTTACCCATTTACCCAAAAGCCACAGCCACAAGCCATCACATGGGCGATGCAGGACTCGAACCTGCGACTTCCACCGTGTGAAGGTGGCACTCTAACCGCTGAGTTAATCGCCCGATTGAAGCGTGCTTAGCACCTCTTTTTCAAAGATCAACTCCCTTGCTTCTGCTGGAGACGAGAGCGAAGCAAGTCGGCCAATGTGCCAAGGCCCTTGCTTGCGGCTTCTTTTCGGTATTCGTAAACTGCCCGACGCTCTTCGTCTTCAAGATAGGCACGGCGAGAGAGCCTGAGGCTTCCGTCTCGCTCCATGCCAATGATCTTGACGTCAAGCATCGTGCCGGGCGGAAACTTCTTGCGATGGTCTGTTCCCCTCTCCGTACCCATTTCGGAATTCGGGATATAGGCGCGTCCTTTGCGACCAATCACGCGATCGATCTGGACGTACACTCCCGAGTAGTCGATTTTTTCAACACGGGCACGCACATGAGCCCCAACCCGAAGCGCTTCACCTGAAAGAGGCTCTTGCCCCTTTTGGGCGAGCTCTTCAAGGATGCGCCGGTCGGAGTCGGTCAGACGAGACAGGCCAATCCTTCGGTTTTTGAGATCGATCCGCTCGATGATGACTTCAACTTCTTCACCCTCGCTCAATCGCTCGCTCGCATGCTTGATGTCCTTCCCAAGCTCAGAGAGGGGAAGAAGGGCCTCCACCCCCTCCATCAGCTCCACAAAAGCACCAAATTCGGCTGTCCGGCTGACACGACCTTTGATGACTTGGCCTTCTTTGAATCGCGAAGCCACGTGCTCCCACGGATCGGGCAAACACGCCTTGATCGACAAACGCACCCTTTCTCCGCGCTTGCCCCCTCGGTTTTTTCTCTGTCCCTTCCCCAGTTCAAGCACAATGCCTTCCACTTCATCCCCCACCTTGTAGACATCGGCAGGCTTGACATTGCGGGCCCATGAAATGTCAGGTGCCAACACCACGGCATCAATTCCCCCAAGGTCCACAAGCATCCCTGTATCCCAAATCTGGGTCACCCTCCCTTTTACCCGCTTTCCAATTTCAAGTTCTTTCCATAATGCCTCGATCCGGCGCCTGCGCTCAAGCAGACGGCGAGAAACGACGATTCCATGTGAGCCGGAGGAGACTTCCTGCACCAGGAACTCAAAGCGAGAACCCAAAAGCGGATGAGGGTCCTCAACCGCTTCCATGGCGATGTCTGAACTGCTGCAGAAGGCCCTCAGGCCTTCCACCAAAACGTCAAAACCTCCCCTGTTGAAGCCAAACACAAAGCCATCGACTGGCTTAGCTCCTCGCCTTGCCTGAAGAAGACGCGCCCTGGCTTTGGACTTTGAAATGCTTCGATTGGCAAGAGCGATATGCCCGCTTTCGGCAATCGCTGCGATTTTGCCTCGAAACACTTCCCCAACACGCAGAGGAGGAGCCTCCTCTACAGCCGCAGCATCTTCTTGCTGGGGCTCACCCTCCTCGATTGCATCTTCCTTCGGTTGTTCTCCGTGTTCGCTCTCTGGTTCCTGTGAAGCCTCAGCTTGCGAAGGCAGAGGAGAGGAACTCGCTTGCTGCGCCTCATTTTCTTCTCCAGAAGACTCAGGAGACTCAGGCAAGCGCTTCTCGCCAGCTCCTTCTCCTGGTGTCGATTCGGCCCCTTCTCGAAGCTCAACTTGCCCATCATCCTTTGCCTCTGCCCTTGCTTCTTCCTCTCCCCGACTCCAACCTGGGACTTTGCGGGATTCATTCGCCCAAACGAAGGCAATCCCACGATCAAAGAGATCGACTTTGGCGACGCCGTCGTTGACCTGAATGACAAGACCACCAACGACCTCTCCGACAGCAAATGGCGATTTGAAGGGCACACCATCAGGGAAGAAGCGAATATAGGGGAAAGAGCGCTCCGATCGGCGCCCATCTCGCGATCGCCCCTCCTTTTCTTTGGCCTCTTGGGCTTCTTGGGCCCCTTGTTCAGACGGGGAGCCCTCCAGGCTTGAAGAGGCCTCTCCATTCGATCCCGAAGGAGCTCCCTCCTGGGCAGAAGCCTCTTGGGTATTGCTCTTTGTGGCCTCCGCCTTGCGCCGATGCCTGCGCCGCCTGCTTCTGCGCCTCCCTGCACGACGCGATGCCTCTTGGTTGCCTTCGGCTTTTTGAGCAGCCTGGCCGTTTTCGGCTTGGCCCTCAGGCAAAGCAGATGGCGCAGCCTCAGCCTCTTCTTTGCCGGCTTCGCTCTCCTGAGAAAGACTTTCAAGAGCAGGATTTTGTTCAGCTTGTTCAGCGGTTGGATGTTCCGGAGCTTGGGTCATGCCTCAAATCCAGATAGTGGAGAAGGCGAGCGTATGGTGCTCCTGCAGCTCCGTCAACTCGCCGCAAGGCATTACGCTCAAGTCCTTAGAAAACCAAACTTTTCTGGCACGCTTGATACCAGAATTTTTTCGTTGTGCAACAAGATCCTGTGTTCAGGTAACTTTTAGGCAATCGCCCATGGCAACCTCATCTCCAGTTACTGACCTTTTGTCCTTTCTCAAAGCTTCCCCAACACCATGGCATGCCGTAAGCCAAGCAGAACAAAGGCTTGTGCAAGCTGGGTTTCGACGTCTCAACGAGGGAGAAGCCTGGCAAGTGGAGCCAGGGGACTGTGTCTACCTCATTCGTGGGGCATCAACCCTTGTTGCCGTGCAACTCGGTGAAGCCCCTTTGAGCGAAACTGGAATCCGTTGGATTGGAGCCCACACCGACTCACCTAACCTCCGGATCAAGCCAAAGGGGGCCTTTGTGCGTCACGGCTCCGCTCAGCTTAGCGTTGAAGTCTACGGAGGAGTACTGCTTCACACATGGCTTGACCGCGACCTTTCAATCGCCGGCCGGGTGTGGTTCAACCGCAAAAATCGCATCGCCTCTGCCCTCATCGACTTCGAGAAGCCCATCGCTCGAATCCCGAGCCTGGCCATTCACCTCGATCGAAACGTGAACACCGAGGGCCTCAAGCTCAACCCTCAAACACACCTCAGCCCCCTCATCGCTCAGCTGAACGAAACCGCTTTCGAGTTTGAAAAGCGGCTCAGTCAAGCCCTTGAAGAAAAAGGAGAAAAAGTCAGCCCCAAAGACATCTTGTCTTTCGAGCTCTGCCTATATGAAGCCGTTCCGCCATCGCAAGGAGGCCTTGAGGGGGAGTACATTTTCTCCGGGCGCCTTGATGACCTGGCCATGTGCCATGCTGCGCTATGGGCGCTCATCCATGCCCCAAGGATCCCCACAGTCTCTCAAGGAATTGTTCTTTTTGACCACGAAGAATGCGGTAGCCAAAGCCAAAAAGGGGCCTCTTTTTGCCTTCTACGGGACTTTACAGAACGGCTCCTTTTCGCCCTAGGAGAAAAGCCCCCTGCTCTTCATCGGGCTTGCTTCCACTCGCTCATGATTTCGGCAGACATGGCCCACGCCGTTCACCCAAACCATGCTGAGCGCCACGATCCGGAACATCAACCTGTTTTGGGCAGGGGCCCTGTGATCAAGTTAAACACCAACCAGCGCTATGCCACTGATGGCGAAGGGATTGCCCTTTTCGAAGCGTGGTGTCGGGAAGCAGACGTGCGCCCACAGCACTTTGTCATGCGCTCTGACTTGGCCTGCGGCACAACCATTGGCCCAATTGTGGCCGCAGAAAATGGTATCCGCGTGATCGATGTGGGTAATCCCATGCTGTCCATGCACTCGATCCGAGAAATGGCAGCAACCTCTGATGTTGAAGCCATCCTCCGAGTTTTCCAGGTTTTCTTTAGCTCTCGGGAAAAGTGGAGTCCCTGAGTTATCCCTCTTTTGAAAGTGCCTTCTTCAGCCAATCGGCATAGGCAGAAAAGGGAATTTGGGCAGGAATCACCACGAACTCGGGCACTTCATAAGGGTGGATTGCCCGTATTTCGACCAAAAGCTCATCAAGATGTGAAGCCTCTGTTTTGATGATGAGCTGATACTCGGCATCGACTTGGACGTGTCCCTTCCACCAATAGATCGACTCGATCGGCCCCACACGATTGACGCAAGCCGCAAGCTTCTTCTCCACAAGATCAAGGGCGATTCTCCGGCCCACTTCTTCGCTTGGGACGGTGCACAACACAACGACAAAATGCTTTTGGATTTGCCGACTCATCCCATCTCCAACTTAGGCCATCAAGCCTTTCCAACAGAACGCATGATCTGGGGCCGAGAAAAAAAACCTCGCTCTTTGGCCGAGGCAAGCACCCGCAAGGCTTCGCGATAGCCACGCGTGAGAAGCTGGCGGGCGTATGAGCGATTGAAAAAGGGAATCAAACCGAGGTCTGGAGAGATGTTGAGAATTGTCAGGTGAGGATGTTGCTTGTGGATGAGGTCAATCCCTCGCTTCTCTTTTTCTGAAAGGATGATATTGGCCGCCTGGCGGAGCACCGCCAATCCAGAACCGTGAATGAGGGAGGGTTCATTGCGACGGGTGACATGGGGGCGATAGACATTCGAGATGATCACGACTTCGGCACCCGCACCCACCGCAAGATCGATGCTTAGCGTGCGAACCAATTCGCCATCCAAAAAGTAGCGATCACCGATTCGATAGGGACGAAACAAAAGCGGCATGCAGCATGATGCGGCCACTGCTTGGCTGATCGGTACCTCTTCTTCGTAACCTGGCCCAAACACAAAGCGGCCATGCCCGTCAAGGTCAGTGGCTGTGACCAAAAGGGGTTTTGAAAGCTTGCGAAAATCGTTTGTGGGAAGACGTTCTCGCAAAAAACGCTCAAATCGAGAAATTGAAAACAACCCACTGGTCAACCACCCCCAAGAGCGCAATTCATCACGCGTAGGAAGGCCAAGAAAATAACGGCCCTTGAGCGCTCCATCTGGATCAACCCTCCTCCAAAAGGGGCGAAGCCAATCGATCATATCGTCTGTGGAAAAGCCTTGAACGAAAAAAGCTCCTGCAATCGCTCCCGTCGAAGTGCCAACAAAAACATCTGCTTCGAGGCCAAGCTCTTCCATGGCCTTGAGGGCACCGATGTGGGCGATTCCTTTGACCGCACCCCCTGAAGCAACAAAAGCCACCTTTGGCTTTCGAGGCTGATTTTCTATTTCTTTTGTGCCATCATGCACGGTTGGAATTTTATCTCAAACCAGCATCGTGGGCAAAAGGTGCAAGCCAAAAAGCAAAACTGCTGGAAGGTTCTGCAAGGCCAATAAAGGCTCACCCGAACGGAGGGCCTAGTTGTAAGGGAGTGCCGATCAACATCCATCTCGTCGTCAAGATCTCCTGTCTTGGTTGTGATTGTCACCCTTCGATGGAGTTTCGGGAAAACTGATGCATGACTTGTGTAGCGTGGAAGCCAAAGCGAGAGATGATGACGAGGTTTTGAGGCGCCATACTGATTTGAAACCGCCTCTCACAAATCCGCAAAGGCATCCCACTCCTTGGTGGGTACCCTGCGATGGGTGCGGCACATCCATTGACTGGTGGCGAGCCCCCTGTGTGGCGCTGCTTGAAGGCAACCGCCGAGCCCTCGCCTACTGCAACCCAAAGTGTCGAGAAAAATCGCTCGAGCAGCTGCGCTTGGCAGCAACACCACAGCCAACAGGACGCCAAGAGGAGCGGCGTTTTCCAACGCTTTGGACCATCGTCAAAAAAACGCCCACCAAGCCCCCCTCTGCTCCTCCATCTTTTCGCCAACACCCAACTGCCTCATCCCGAATGCCATCGCTGGGATGGGCCATGGGATTGGTCGGAGTGGCTCTCCTTGGAACGATTTTCCCTCCGAGCTCTGGCACTTTCTCTATCGTCTCCATCCTTATCCTTGGAGCATGTGCGATTGCCTTGGTTGGAGGCCTGCATCTGCGGCAAAGCACGGGCTGGCTGGGCTACTTATCAGCCCCACTCGCTGGAATGAGCAGTTGGGTGCTCGCTCTTTTGACTTGGTATCGAGGCGAAGATGCGCGAAGGGCCCTCGCTGGCAGCGCCATTGCAATTGGCCTTGCAAACTTGCGTTGGTGGCTTGATGGCCTTGCCGAAGCCAAGCTGCTGAGCCTCGCTGAGACCCTTGAGCAAAGCCTGCCTCAGCTCGTAAGAAAAGCCAGCGGGCCAGGCAACGGCCTTTTCGTGCATCGCTTTGCAATCCGTGTCGGCGATGAAGTGGTAGTGGCCTCAGGAGAGAGCAACGGTGTCGACGGAGTGGTCATTGAAGGTCAGGCTTTGGTGCTGCCCCACCCGTCTGCCACAAGTCCGGAGCCTAAAAGTGCGGGTGATTCGATTGGGGCAGGAAGTCGCGTGATTGACGGCATTCTCAAAGTGAGGGCCACCCGCACTGGAGACGACTCCGCAATCGATCGAGCACTTCGAATGGCCATGGCAGCTGGACCACAATCTCCAGTCGAACGCTTTGTGACCAAGCTAAGCCTTGTGTTTTCGTCTGCGCTCTTGGGCGGAACGGTTCTCGTTCTCTTTTCGAGCGAGCCACCTCAACTCTTTGAACGGATTTCAGCCTTGCTTACAGCCCTTCCCCTTTTTTCCCTTCGCAGCACCTCGCTTCGGATCGCAAGGCAAGCCCTGCTTCAAGCCGCTCAGCAAGGGATTTTCTTCGAAGGCCTTGAGGATCTGGAAATTGCAGGCCGGCTGACCACGATTGTCCTGCCCCTTCGCGGGGTGCTCACCGGCACTCCAAGTGCAGTCCACGCCCGTTTTTTAGAAACCGGTAGGTATGCCCCAGAAGAGCTGGTCGGCATGGCAGCAGCTGTTTTGCGAAACAGCAAGCATCCCCTGGCAAAAGCGATCGTTGAACTCGCCCGCTCCATCCCTCTGCCCCCCGTTCGACGCGTGGCGGAGGAATCCGGCCGGGGCATGCGCGGAATTGGTCCGCACGGCGAAACCCTGCTTATCGGCTCAAGGCGCTTTCTTCTCGAAGAAGGCACAAGCCTGGCCTTGGCCGAAGAAGCGGTTCAAAAAGAACTGGAACAAGGGTTTTCAGCTGTCTTTTTCGCAATCGATGGAAGGGCGTACGCGCTTTTTTTGATCCGAGAGGAAATTCACCCAAGTGCCCGCCCTGCCGTCCAAGAGTGGATCGATGCGGGGCTCACAGTCATCTGTCTCTCCGGAAACCATCGCTTGACCGTTGAAGCCATCGCACGGCAAGTGGACATCGATCAGATCAAAGCCGAGCTCACTTTTGAAGAACAACGCCAAGAGATCGAGTACTTGCGTGAACTTGGCAATCGCGTGGGCCTCGTCGGCCACCCCCAACTGCACGGGGGGCTGTTGGGCCTGAGCGATCTTCCCATCCAACTCCGAGGTGTTGGGGGAAGCAATCTGCCAAGAGGCATTGCCCTTGCCACCTCCGACCTTCGCGATGCCTCAAGGGCAGTGCGCATCGCCCGCTCTGCCCTGCACGCCACACAGCAGGCGATTTTGCTCTCTGCCTTGGGAAGTGCCCTTTTGACCCTCCTCGGAGGCGCTGGCCTCGCGTCCCTTGCGTCGATTGCGGCCCTCTCTTCTGCGATTGACGTGCTGGCGCTATGGACAGCCCTCCGTGCCGCAGGGCCGCTCCATCGCCACCGCCTGCTTTCTCTCTCGCTCAGTCGGTGATGTACACCCAAGTGCCAGGCCGTTTTGGAGTGGCCACAACGCCGTGCCAACCTGGTGGCAAAGCAGGCAAAGTCCAGAGAAAAAGCCACCTCGCATCCGCAGGAGCGAGGTTCACGCACCCATGGCTGCGCGTGCGGCCAAACTGGTTATGCCAAAACGCACCATGGAGGGCGTAGCTGCCCTCAAAGTACATGGTCCATGGAACATCTTCGATCGAGTACGGGTCAGTTGGAGAGTCTGGTTCGTCCATTGTGGCTGAAATGTGCTTGCTTTGGATGCGAAACATGCCTGTGGGCGTTTCAAAGCCCTCTTTCCCAGTTGAAACAAGTGTTGCAAACACTGGATGATCGCCTTCGTAAGCAACGAGGGTTTGTTCAGAAAGATCGACATGAATCCACTTTTCGTTTTCCCCGATGCTTTTTGGCCGCTCGATTGGGTGAATGACCCTGAGGTTGAGGTCACGAATCAGGCGGCCATCTCGATCGATGTGGTAACGGGCTCCCCCTTTGACAAACACTTCACCTGTAAGCCGCAACACCTCGTGGTATTCGAGGTCCCCCCCCACTTTGAGGGCTCCTGTCACGGGGTCGCGCCAAAAAAAGCGAGCCCCTCGGCGGTACACAAAAGCCACAGGCGGATTCCACTCTCCTCCAAAGACGACACCGCGCATGGCAGGTGGGACCACCTCAACCATCGCATCGGCTGGAACGTAGGCCCCTCTAATCGTGCGGTAGTAGCGAATTGAGCCATCCGTTTCTTCCCGATCCACGCTCACGTAAAACCCCCTTTCCATACGCATGCGAAAAAATGAGGGAAGAGAAGGAGCATTTCCTCCTCGCTCGGCATTCGAAACAGCATGGGGAGGGGCCTCAAGGCGGGGATTTGGGCCTTCGTTTGGCCGTGGAGTGGCCTGTGCCAACGCCTTAAGACGCGCCCTCTCTTCCCCTAAGCGATTCATGATGTGTTCTCCCTCTATGAGCTCTGCAGGCGTCGGAATGCGCCAAAACTGAGGCGCATCCGGTCGCATGACCTGGGCATAGGCATAAGGAAGGGCAGCTTCGAGCGCAGGAGCCACAGGCGATGACTCAAAGCTTTGAGGAGTCTCGCCGATCAGAAAGCCTTCGCCGCGGCACACATATCCTCCGCCAACCACTTCATGCCAAGTGCGGGCACAGCCAGGGCCCTTGACACCACGACGCGCTCGAAATTGAGCCCCACGGCGCATGTAACCGACAATCAAACTCGAGCCATCTGGCTTGGCACGGATGTGAGCCAAATAGTGGTAGCAAACCCCATGAAGTGGCCACTCTTGCTCAAAGGCCAAACGCTCGGCCTCACGGCGGGCACGGAGCTCTGCCTCGATGTCCACTGGGGGGGGTAAGACAGAAGCGTCGGTCTGAGAAGTTTGAGAAGTCTGAGAAGATGGAGAAGCCTCGGCTGCTTTGGCTTGAGCCGGTGCCTGGACCAAACCCGTATCAGCAGGGGCTTCGCTGCCCTCTCCAAGGGTTCGGCTTGGAGAAGAGGAAGCCGTTGGAATGCCCCCATCCCCCTTACGCCCCTGAGGAGCATCAAGGCCGCGACACCCAGGGAAGCAAGTGAGAACAAGCGCAAGGCATGTCGCCAGATGAACCTCACGTGGCATCAAGCAACGATTCGCACGAAGAGAGGGGCAGGTCCAAAAAAGCGCAAAGATGAGGCTTCAACCCAATCGCCCCCAGGCCGCCTCTAGGACATTGCGCAAAAGCATGGCAACGGTCATGGGGCCAACACCTCCTGGAACGGGAGTGATGGCTGCTGCCCTGCCGATGGCCCCTTCAAAATCGACATCGCCAACCAAAGTGCCTTCCGTTTTATTGATGCCCACATCGATCACAACAGCTCCCTGCCGCAACCATTCGCCGCGAATCAGTCGGGGCCTTCCAGCAGCAGCAACGAGCACCTCGGCCTCGCCAACCAGCTTGTCAAGGTCGGCACTTTGCGAGTGCGCAATCGTCACTGTGGCGTCGCGCTCAAGCAACATGGCTGACATGGGCTTGCCAACCAATGCGGAACGCCCAACCACCAGGGCCCGCTTCCCTTGAAGCCTGATTTTGGCTTCTTCTAAAAGGGCCATGCAACCAAGAGGCGTGCAGGGGCGTAAGCCCTTGCGTCCGGTCCACAAGGCACCTGCATTGTGAGGTGTAAGCCCATCGACATCTTTTTGGGGGTCGATGGCTGCAATCACCGCATCGCCATCGACCCCCTTTGGAAGTGGCAATTGGACAAGAATGCCATCGACCGTGGGATCGGTATTGAGCTCGTGGATTTTCGAAATCAGAGAAGCAGCACTCGTTTCTTCTGGCAAACGGAGCACTTTCCCTTCGATTCCAACTTCCCGAGCAGCTTCCTCTTTTTTGCGCACATAAATCTGGGAGGGGGGATGCGAGCCAACCAGGATGACCACAAGGCGGGGGGCCCTTTGGGCCCGACTGCAAAACTCCCGTACTCCACAGGCCACCTCTTCACGGATGCGTTTGGCGAGGGCTTTTCCGTCGAGAATTACCGTGTGCATGCCCGCACCTGGCTTGGTCCACTTCAGCCTGGGGATCAACTCCCCATATCGCTATCGTTCTCCTCGCTCGATTGGAGCGATCGCAAAGCGCAACAGCGTCCCTTCAACTTCGCTCTCGTGCAGCATCCCATCGCTTTCGCTGCACACCTCCTTGCGCTCAACAGAGAGAGCCAAAGCCTCGCTTCCGATATAGGGTGCATGCGCCTCAATGGCCTCCGCAAGCTCGCCTTGCGCAGACCAAACCAAGCGAATGCGCGCCTCATAGGGGAGATCCATGGCTTTTCGGGCAGCTTGAATGCGAGAGAGCACCTCTCTGGCCAAGCCCTTGCGCCTCAGTTCGGGAGTAATGGTTGTATCGAGAAGGACCACGAGGCCGCGCTCAGAAGCAGCTGCAAAGCCCTCCTTGGCCGCAAAGCGCACTTCGATTTCGCTTTCCGCAAGCCGCAAGCGCTTTCCGCCCTCGATTTCGATCTCGACCTCGCCCTCCGAGCGCAATGCCTCGTAAATGGCCTTGGCATCAGCGCGCTCGAGCGCTTTGCGGCAAGCCGGCATGTCTTTGCCAAGCCGCGAACCAAGCAGCCGATAGTTTGGGACCACCTGCACCTCAGCAAAAGCGTAGGGCTCACTCGCCAGCTCCACCCTCTCGACATTGAGCTCTTCTTCAATGAGAAAACGCCTTTCAAAGATGGCTTGCCTTTCGCGTTCGCTGGCTGCAACGACAATGGCCCTCGAAAGAGGCTGCCTCACCTTGATCTTGCGTGCCGCCCGCACTTGGGCACCAAGCGAAACGGCCCTCCTCACAAGGGCCATCGCCCAAAGAAGCTCCGGTGCATCCCGCTCGGGCTCGGGAGTTGGGTAATCGAGGAGATGCACGCTCAAAGGCGCCTCTGGATCCACCTTTCGCACCAAACGCTCATACATCGCTTCTCCGAGGAAGGGTGCAAAAGGAGCGATCAACTTCGCCAAATCGACGAGCACCTCGTAGAGAGTGGAAAAAGCAGCATTTTTGTCATGATCGTTGACGCCAGTTGGGGCCCAAAAGCGAGAGCGACTGCGTCGAACATACCAATTTGAAAGCGATTCAACGAATTCGTCGATGCATCGGGCAGCAGGGTGGGTGCGAAAGCGCTCAAGCGAGCCGTCGACCTCGCGAATCGTCTGGTTAAGCTCGGCCAAAATCCAGCGATCGAGCTCAGAGCGGGTTGAAATTGGGGGCTTTTCAAGCGAGGGCCGCCACCCATCGATTTGGGCATAGGTGGTAAAGAAAGAAAGGACGTTCCAAACTTTGATGAGAAGCTCTCTTGCGGCATCGATGACAGCCCCTTCGAACCAGCGATTGGTCTGACCAGGCACGCTTTGCCGATAGAGGGCCCAGCGGAGGGCATCGGCGCCATGGGCTTCGATAAGCGCGATTGGGTCTTTGTAGTTTTTGAGCGATTTGCTGAGTTTTTGGCCCCTTTCGTCAGTGATCAAGCCAAGCACAGTGCAGTGACGAAATGGATGGGGTTTTGGAGCTTCGGGAAAAACCATCGTGGAGATGGCCAAAAGCGCGTAGAACCATCCCCTGGTTTGATCGATGGCCTCGGTGATAAAATCAGCTGGAAACTCGGCCAAAAAAGCCTCCTGCCCGCGGTGGGGATACCCGTGTTGGGCAAAAGGCATGCAGCCAGAGTCAAACCAGCAATCGATCACATCGGGAACGCGGCGATAGACGCCTGGCTCCCCGGGCACGCTGAAAACCACTTGGTCAATCCACGGCTTATGGACCGCCAAGTGTTCGCTGAGAGCAGGGTTTTTTGCCCGCGCCTGCTCAAAAGGCTCAAGGGCCCGTGGATTCAAGGAAAGAACCTCATCAAGCGAAGCGATGGCCCGAATCGAGCCCGTTTCGTCGTTGATCCAAATCGGAAGCGGCGTTCCCCAAAAGCGCTCTCGCGAAAGCGCCCAGTCCACATTGCTCCGCAAAAACTCCCCAAAGCGACCCTCCTTTATGTGTGCAGGCTCCCAGTCAATCGCCAAGTTATTGGCCATGATTTCATCAATCACCTGGGTCGTCCGAATGAACCAGGACTTGCGCGCGTATTGGATGAGGGGATCGCTCATTTTGCGCCAGCAGAATGGGTAGTCGTGCCGATAAACCTCCTCGCGCAGCAAAAGACCTCGCTCGCGCAAGTTGCGGATGATTTCGCGATCGGCATCCTTGCAAAAGCGCCCAGCCCAAGGCCTCACCTCATCTGTAAA
>JANWYL010000200.1 GCA_025056955.1 Sandaracinaceae bacterium
CATTCATGAAACAGAGCTCCAAAAGCGCGTGTTTGCCGTCCTGGGAATCAGCGATGCCATGGCCACAGAAAAATTCGGCTTCCTTCTCGAGGCATTGCGTCGAGGGGCCCCCCCACACGGAGGAATCGCCATAGGGCTTGACCGCTTGTGCATGCTCTTATGTGAAAGCGAAAGCTTGCGCGAAGTGATCGCCTTCCCCAAAACCAGCAGTGGAAAAGATGCGATGACTGGAGCACCAAGCCCAGCTCATCCGCAGCAGCTCTCTGAGCTGCGAATACGGCTGGTGGAGTAGAAGGGGCCTTCATCGAATCCTTCATTGAAAAAGCTCGTACGTTTTGGAAAAACCAGAAGCCGAAGGGCCAGACATTGGCAATTGGGTGGCGAGCATTGACGTGGAAGTATCCCTGGGTAAGAAGGAACGGATTGAGCGGGAAGTGCGAGAGGGAGGAGGAAGGACGGAGCGTCGAACCTTATCTTTTTCCTCTTCCTCCCGAATTTGAGCAGGATGTTCTTCTGCCTCTTCCTTAGGCTTTCCTGGCGCTTCAATCAGCGGCACAATCTCACGCTCTTTTGCAATTGAGAGATCGATGTGCGCAGGAAGATAGCGCTCCATCCGCAATTCGAGTGCAGAGGGTTGGCCAGGAATCCATTCAAAGGTGATTGGAGTTCGCCCAACGCGTGAGTCCCCCAGCCACACTTCAGCCCCCGAAGGGCGAGTATCGACGAACACCCGACGGGTTGCAGTGGCAACTGGAGCAACTTGTGGTGGAGCTCCAGGAGAAGACTGTGTCACAGGAGACACGGACGGGCTCTCTAGGGCATTTTGTTGCTTTTGGCCGGCTTCACGATCTTTGGCAGGAATTGCGGCAACGATGACTGCGCCGATAAGGCCAAGCAAAGTAACAGCCGTGGCAACCGCATGTGGGACATATTTCCGATCCCACACCATCCTTGGCAGCCGATGCTTTGCCCCAGAACGGCGTCTAATTTCGCGCTCAATGTCAGGAATGACAGCAGCAAGCGCCTGCTCGAATTCTTGGGCAGTTGAAAAACGCTTGGCTGGTTCCTTCTCCAATGCCCGCTTCACAATCTGAGCAAGAGAGGGAGGGATGGGACGCTCTGGAGCCACTTCGGTCACCAGGGGAATTTCCTCCTTGATGTGCTTGGCCATCACCACCACTGCGTCTTCATCTACGAAGGGAGGCTCCCCACTGAGCAATTGAAACAAGATCACACCAACCGAGTAGAGGTCAGAGCGCTGGTCTAAGCTTTTCCCTTGGGCTTGTTCAGGTGACATGTAACGGGGAGTCCCAAACACCGTTCCTGCCTGTGTTTCAAGCTGATCAAGCGGCTTCGCATCATCTCGAAAAACCTTGGCAATGCCAAAGTCCAGCACTTTGACCACAGGTTCGTTATGACCTTCAACCCTTGCAAGAAAGATGTTGTCAGGCTTGAGATCACGATGAATGAGCCCTTTGGCGTGGGCTTCGTTGAGTGAACGAAGGATTTGTTGCACGATCCCAATTGCCTCACGCACATCAAGAGCCCCCTCCCGCTCAAGCTTTGTGCTGAGGAGCTCTCCTTCGAGGAGTTCCATCGCAAGGTAAAGGTGCCCTCCCGGATCCTCCCCAAAATCAAACACCCGCACTGTGTTTGGGTGCACAAGCATGCTCATCGCTTTTGCTTCGCGCTGGAATCGACGCACCGTTTCGCGATCGGAAACCAATTCAGCCTTGAGGACTTTCAGGGCAACAGGACGCCCTAACCCCCGCTGTTCCGCTCGATACACAGTCCCCATTCCTCCTATACCAATCCGGCTTACGATGCGGTAACGCCCCCCCATCCACGTGCCAACCAAGGGGTCATTGCGCATGGCGTGAAACTGTTCTCCCGAGACCAATACCGATCCATCACGCGGGCACGTGCCTCTATTACGTTCTGGGTATGCCGTACCACAGGTCGGGCAGTAACGCATGCGTCGTCGATGAAGACTCTCCTATTTTTTAGCCTACGTGAGCACAGCGTGTATCAGCAAAAAGCAAGATGGCTTTCTCCTTTGTTTTTTTCGCCTCCTCTCTCATCACATCCACCCTGATTCTTTTCTACCAACCAAAGCCCTGAAAAAACATGCCTCACTGGTCCCTGCATCCACGGCCTTCCATCCTTATCAATCCACACAACGAGCTCTCCACCTGGCATTTGTACCCTTGCCTTTTCCCCTGGGCCCACCCTTCCTGTGGCAGCCGCGGCCGCTACTGCCGCACAAGCTCCCGTGCCACAAGCTTCTGTCCATCCCACACCGCGCTCAAAGACACGAAGCGTGATTACAGGCCCTTCCCTTCTCTCAAATCGAGCAAAGCCGACGTTGATTCCTTCGGGAAACAGGGGGCTTGCCAGCACTTTTTGCGCAAGCCGATCCATTTCTCTTTCTGACAGCTCCTCAAAGCTGACCAGGTGAGGATTGCCCATAGAAAGGGCCGTCCAGCGCACTCTCTCATCGATCTCAGGCAATTTTCTTTCAATCACTTCACCCAAAATATGGGCCGGCAAAGCGCGGGGATTCCATACTGGAACACGCATGGCAACACACACAAGGGCCTCTCTTCCACAAATCGACTCCACCCGCACTTCATGAGGCCCCCCGTCTGTATGGATCACAAAGGGAATATGGGGTTGCGCATATCCCCGCCTCACAAGGTGGAAAGCCACACAGCGAAGCCCGTTTCCGCACATTTGAGCCATGCTTCCATCCTGGTTGCGGACATGCATCCCAAACCTACCCCCCTTGGCAATCACAAAAAGCACCCCATCCGCTCCAACACCCCTGTGGCGATCGCAAATCGCAACTACTTCGCTTACCGAGAAAATGCTCTCTTCTTCAAACAGAACGAAGTCATTTCCAAGCCCCTCGTACTTTTCAAAGGGAATTGACGACATCCTGGCCTATCATGCAATGCTCTCCTCAACATTGCAACAGAAACCACAGGGCTCGCGGGCATCAGAAGCTCGCATCGAGGCTCACCTCACCCTCGATGCCAACTTGATACGCTGAAACGCGCCGTTCGAAAAAGTTGGCAAGTTCTTGAACATCTTGCTGCTCCATGAATGGGAAGGGGTTTTTGGCACCGTACCGGGGAGACATCCCAAGCTGAACCAGTCGCTGGTCAGCCACGTGCTCAAGGTATGCCCGCATATCGCGCACAGAAAGCCCTGAAACCCCCCACGATAGCAAGTCCTGAGCAAAGGTGGTTTCGCAATCCACAGCCTCCTCGAACATCTGAAGCACCGCCTGCGCCATTTCACTGTCCCACAACTCTGGCTCTTCCTCTCGTGCCACTCGAACCACTTCAAAAGCAAAAGCCATGTGCGCACTCTCATCCCGAAACACCCAATTGGTCCCAAGCGCAAGCCCATGGAGAAGCCCTCTTGAGCGCAGGTAGTAGACGTAAGCAAAGGCCGCAAAAAAGAACAAACCTTCAATTGCTCCCCCAAATGTGATCATGTTCAAGAGGAAACGCTTTCGATCCTCGCGGGTCAAAAGAGGGCCGAGATCCCGAATCGATTCGATCCATCGCATTGCAAAGCGGGCCTTCTTTTCGATTGAAGGAATGGTTTCAACCGCCCGGAAGGCCTGAACACGTTCGGAATGGTCAGGAAGGTAGGTATCGAGCAAGGTCAGATAAAATTGAACGTGCAGTGCTTCTTCGAAAATTTGGCGCGCGAGATACATGCGGGCTTCAGGAGCATTGACGTGCTCGTAGATGTTGAGCACAAGGTTATTGGCAACGATGGAATCTCCAGTTGCGAAAAAGGCCACAAGGCGCTTGACGAGGTGCCTTTCTCCAGGCCCAAGTTTTTCCCGAAGATCGTTGAGATCAGAGGAAAGGTCCACCTCCTCAACTGTCCAGGTATTGCGGATCGCAGCTCGATACATCTCAAAGAACTGCGGATAACGCATGGGACGAAGGGTGAGGTTAAAGCCAGGCTTAAGCAGCATGGGTTCCTCCTCACTGACATGCATCGCACGATTCTGGATTCTCAAGCGAGCAGGCCTTCTTTCCCACAACCATTTCCTGAAGCGGGGCTGTCACCGTCGCCTTTGCAATCCTTGTCGCTGGTCGCGAACGAAGGTAGTAGGTGGTCTTCAGCCCTCGCTTCCATGCGTAAAAGTACATGGCGCTAAGGCGCGTGATATCAGGGTTCTCAACGAACAGGTTGAGGGACTGGCTTTGATCGATAAAGGGGGCACGTTCTGCTGCCATGTCAATGAGCGATTTTTGGGGAAGCTCCCAGGCAGTCCGATAAGTCAAACGCAACTCTCCTGGAATTTCTTCGATGGCTTGAATTGAACCTTCGGCAAGCTTGATTCGCTCGAGCATCCGTTCGTTCCAAAGCCCAAGCTTTTCAAGATCCTCTACAAGATAGCGGTTGATGATCACAAAGTCGCCAGACAACGTCTCCCGTTTGTAGATGTTTGACACTTGAGGCTCGATGCATTCGTAGCAGTTGGCAATCGCAGCAATTGTGGCAGTGGGAGCAATTGCAATGAGAAGAGAATTTCTGAGCCCCGTGCGCACAATTCGCTCACGAAGCGCCTCCCACCTCGCCTTGTCTTCGGGCACAACACCCCAAAGGTCAAACTGGAGGACCCCCTGTGCAGTGCGGGTTTCTTTGAAAGCAGGATGAGGGCCTTTTTCTTCCGCAATATCAGCTGATGTGGAGAGGGCGTGGTAGTAAATTTCCTCAGCGATCTTTTTTGAAAGCGCACGCGCAGGCTCAGAGTCAAAAGGAAGCTTCAAAAGGAAGAAGACATCTTGCAACCCCATCACCCCCAGGCCAACTGGCCGCCACTTGGCGTTTGATGTGGCTGCTTCTGGAATGGGGTAGAGGTTCATGTCGATGACCCGATCGAGCTGCCTTATGGCCAAGCGGACTGTGCGGGCAAGCTTTTGCCAATCGAATCGTGCGATGGCATCGCTTGGACTTGCCGCACGACCAGGGAAACGGACGTGCCGTGCGAGGTTGATGGAGCCGAGATTACAAACCGCCACCTCGCCATCTTTTGTGACTTCAACGATTTCAGTGCATAGGTTGGACAGGTGCACGACGTTCCCTGGCTTGGCCGTCTGGTTGCAGGTAGCGTTGCAGCGATCCTTGAAGGTCATCCAACCGTTACCCGTTTTCGCCAAAGCGCGCATCATCCTTGCGTAGAGATCACGTGCCCTCACCTTCCGTTCGCCAAGCCCCAGGCGTTCAGCCGCTTCATAGGCCCTTTCGAATTCTTCCCCCCAAAGATCAGGCAAGTGAGGCACTTTCTTTGGATCAAAAAGGGTCCACTCTTCGTCCTTTTCAACGCGTTTCATGAAAAGATCAGGGATCCAATTCGCGATATTCAGGTTGTAGGTCCGAAGCGAGTGATCTCCCGTATTGTCTCGAAGCTCGAGAAATTCCTCAATATCGG
>JANWYL010000201.1 GCA_025056955.1 Sandaracinaceae bacterium
ACCCCCAACCCCTCCTGGTACGCTCACCCGAAACCATTCGTAGAGGGTGTCTACAATGAGCGGCCGTTCACCCATCTGAAGCAAGGTGATAAAGCAGTAGAGTGATAAGACAAAAGAGAGTGTTACCGAACCAACTGCAACACCACTTATCAAACGATGCGAAGCGCCACGGCCAAAAAGACCTAAAATAATCGCACTAAGCAATGGTGAAAGAACAATCCAAACCAGGAGTGCATTTGGGTTGATTTCCATGACTTACCTCAGGATGTCTGCTCGCTCACCCTCGCAGCTGGTCAGCCTTATCGCTATCAACTGTCTTGATCAGGCGGTAGAGAGCAATGAGTATGGCCAAACCCACTGCGGCCTCAGCAGCGGCAACTGCAATGACAAAGAAGGCAAAAACTTGACCGCCCAAATCTTCAGGGTAAGCCCGGTTTGCGGCCACAAAGGCGAGATTGGTTGCGTTCAGCATAATCTCGATGCTCATGAGTTGAAGAAGAAGGTTTCGGCGAGTCACAAAGCCCACGGCGCCAATTCCAAACAAAATTGCAGCCAATCCCAAATAGCTTGCCAAACCGCTTACCATAACACCTCTCCTAATGGCTAACGAGGTTGGACGCCTTGTTGGGAGACGATGGGTTCAGCTTCTCTGGCAGGACGTGGTTGAATCGGGATGGCCCATGGATCGGGGTGGGCAGGAGCGCTTTCGCTTCGGCCTCGGGCCACGGCGATGGCGCCAATGATTGCGACAAGCAAAAGAACAGAAGCCAGTTCAAAAGGAATCGCGGCGTCGATATAAAGTGCCTTAGACATGGCTTCGACGCCTCCGAACTGCCCACATTCGCCCATTTGCGTCATTCGCTGCCCTTCAATGCAGCCACGAACACTGGGAAAGGCGATTGAAACGGTGCCGATTTGCGAAGCAACCACGCCCATTCCGGTTGCTACAAAGGCAGCGCCAAGTGCTTTTGCAGTCGGAAGACGGAGATGGCCCTTGGAGGTGATTGAACCGGGACCAATCAACATGATGACGAAGACAAAGAGCACCACTACCGCGCCTGCATAAACGATGAGCTGCATGGCTGAGAGCAGGTGAGCATATAGGGTGAGGTAAAGGCCTGCCAGCGCAATGATGTGGACCAGGAGGGACATGGCTGCTCGCAATGGGGTGCGCTGGGTGATGGTGACGACTGCGCTCACAAGCGCAACAAAGGCAGACAGTGTAAAGAGGAGTTGTCCACTCGTGCTCATGCCAGGGCTCCTTCCTTCAGCAGGGCGTGGCGGATGGCCCGATCCAAGCGATGGTCGTTGGTGAGGCCTTTTTCAATCGCCTCGATGAATTCCTTGCGAAATTTTTGGATCAAGGCCAGCATGGGCATCGCAGCTCCATCTGCAAGGGCACAAATCGTGTTTCCCATCATGTTGTTGGACACATCTACCAGGAGATCGAGGTGTACTTTGTTGCCACGGCCTCCCGCCACTTGGTTGAGAATGTCAACGAGCCAACCTGTTCCTTCTCTGCACGGCGTGCATTGGCCGCAGGACTCGTGATGGTAAAAGCGCATAAGGTTACGTGCCACTTCAACCATGTTGACCGAGGTGTCCATCACGATTGCGCAGCAGGTACCAAGCATGCTTCCGATCCCCCGCATGGTATCGACGCCCATGGGGACATCCAGGTGGCTTTTCCCGTGCCATCTGTGCAGTGGATGTTTCGGGTCGGGGGCATGCACCTTATCGTCCGGTCGAATCACAGGGGTGCTTGAGCCGCCAGGAATGACTGCTTTGAGGGGACGATCTGGATGGAGCATCCCTCCTCCGAGTTCATAAATCAATTCACGCAAGGTGATGCCAACAGGTGCTTCGTAGATCCCAGGGCGGGCCACGTGTCCGCTGACCCCATAAAGACGGACCCCCCCATCGTTAAACTCCGGCGGAAGAAGTGAAAGCCGACTCCATGCTTCTCCACCCATGAGGATGATGTCGGGAACTGAGGCAATCGTTTCGACATTGTTGACGATGGTTGGCATGTCAAATGCGCCGCGCACTGCCGGGAAGGGGGGTTTGAGCCTGGGCTCTCCCCGCTTTCCTTCGAGCGAGTTGAGCAGGGCCGTTTCTTCCCCACATATGTATGCCCCTGCGCCAGGGTGCACGACAATTTCCATCGGGTGGTTGGTGCCAAAAGGCTTGGAACCAAGGTAGTTTCTGGCTTTGGCCTCTTGAATGGCTTTTTCTAAGCGTTCAATTGCAAGAGCCAGTTCTCCCCTCACGTAGATGAAGGTTTTGTGGGAGCCGATGGCGTACATGGTAATGATGCAACCCTCGATCAAGCGATGAGGGTCTTTTTCCATGATCGTGCGATCTTTGAATGTGCCAGGCTCGCCTTCGTCTGCGTTGATCACCAGATAGACCTGTTGGCCAGGCTTGGGTGCCAAAAAAGACCATTTGACACCCGCTGGAAACCCTGCTCCCCCACGGCCCCGCAGATTTGCGGCCTTCACTTCTGCCCGAATCGCTTCAGGTGTCATTGTGTTCAAGGCTTTTCGAGCTGCCTCGTAAGCCCCTGCACTTTCAGCCACTGCAAGCGTCCAGCTTTGAGGGAGTGTGTAACGGCGCGTGAGGATGGGGGTGTATTTTGACATGCTTTCCTCCACCATTGATGAGGGCTTGAGTCGCTACTAGGGTAGACGCCAAGGCGTTTCTGACTGAGGTGGCATTTCACCTTTTTCGATTTGGTCAAGGATCGCATCCAGTTTTGCGGGAGTGAGCTCTTCGTAGTAGCGGTCATCGATTTGTACGACAGGAGCGTAGCCGCAACCAGCAAGGCATTCAGCCTTCTTCAAGGTCCATCGGCCATCTCGTGAGGTTTGACCAGGACGGCAGCCAAGCCTCCGCTCAAGGTGTTCTTGGATGGTCTTGGCACCTCGGAGTTCACAAGAAAGCGTCCGGCACACCCAAATCACGTGCTTTCCTACCGGGGCATGATGGTACATGGTGTAAAAAGTGACGATTCCTTTGACTTCTGCGGTTGACATCTCAAGGCGCTTGGCCACAAAGTCAATGACTTCCGGAGAGATCCACCCCACGCGACGCTGACACATGTGGAGGAGGGGGAGACATGCTGCTCGTTTTGTTGGGTATTTTGCAATCAGCTCGTCGATTGCTTGCTCTTCTTTGGGGTCAGGTTGGAAGGGAGCATGTGGATTTTCATTTTCGTTGCGCATCATGCCCTAAGCCTCAGGCCAGAAACGATAGCGTCGAGTACCAAGGTATAGACTTGAAGGTGCTATTGTGTGGGCGCACGCTAAGTCACGCAAGCTCTTCTGTCAAGAGAAGAGGTGCTGAGGCAAGTTCAGACCAAATGGACAAGGACCACGTGATGGTGTGAGAGAACTCAAAGAGTAAATGATTTGAAAAGTGCTAGGAAAGTCGAGCAAAACATGTCTTACTTGCTTGCTTCACGGGGCTCGGTGTCAATACAGCGCAGAGGTGAGCGGAGGTTTGTGTGACGATTTATTGCTCAAATTGCGGTAAGCCAAATCTTGATACAGCCACGCAATGTGCTGCTTGTGGTGCTCCCATCAAAAAGGGAGGTCCTGCTCGCTTCAAAGGGACCATGATCATGGGGCAGGGGGTCAACCCTCCAGGCACGCCTCCCCCAGGCGGTGTTGCTTCAGAAGGGAGTGCGTCTTCACCTTCTGCTCCAGCGTCTCCTGCTCAGGAAAAGATGAACATGGCGCTCATGCCCACGATGATGGGGCCCCTTCAACCACCGGCTGGCATGGGTGCGATGCCCAGTGTCTCGCAACCTTCTTCTTCTGCGCAATCTGCTCAAGAGAGTCCCTTGGGGGTGATTGATCCTTCCTCTGGCCGGCCTCAAGATGGTTCTACTCATCCAGCACCAAGTACTGGCCCATGGGCCAGCGGCCCTGCGGGAAGTAATTCTCTCGCGAATGCCGCTCCCTCCTCGCCCTCTTCGGGGTGGGTGCCGCCGCAGAGTTCTTCTCCAGCTTCTTTCACTTCACCAGCCAGTTCTTTCACCCAACCAGCTCAAGGGAGCTCTGCCTCGAGTCCTCATTCGCAACCATTGTCTCCTGCTTCGCTTCCAACTCCCCTTCCAGCAGCCGGTACGCGCCAGGGCCTTCCAAGGTGGGTGAAGTTGGTTCTGCTTGGATGCGGAGGGCTTTTGTTATTGGCCTGTGTCACGGGGGTGATCTCTTTTCTGGTTTGCGCCAGAGGCTAGGAAGCCCTAGCAGGAAATGCAGATGGGCCAGGGCCTTTCCAGTGATGTCAACTTCCAGAGCGAACTTGATTTGTTCATCTCAGCTTGCTTGCATTTCGGATTGGGTTAAACGAACGATAACGATATGTCGGTTGTGGACACATTACGTGATTTTTACAGAAAAACCCCATTGTATCCATTGATTGAGCCATTTCGCGTCCCGATTCTTCATGTGCGGGATTTGGTGCTATGGGCCAAAATGGGCGGCCCCATGCCACCGCCTCATCTGCTTAAGCAAGGAGTCGTACGGCAAGCGATAAGGAGAGTCAGAGCGCACACCCTTATTGAAACAGGTACCCACATTGGGAACATGGTTGCTGCGATGTGCAAAGAGGTGAAGCGGGTGATTTCAATTGAGATACATCCTGGCTTGCATCAGATAGCGAAAAACCGCTTTCGTCACACACCAAACGTGACCTTGCTTTTGGGTGATAGTGCGCAGCTTCTGCCAGAGGCCATTCGCATGGCAGGAGAGTCACCGATTGTGTTTTGGTTGGATGGTCATTACTCAGGACCAAGCACTGGCAGGGGGACGGGGGATACCCCCATTTGGGAGGAATTGAACATCATTTTCAAAATGCGCAACGCTGAACGGCATCGAGATGCAGTTCTGATCGATGATGTGAATTGCTTTCTAGGTGATCCCAGTTATCCATCGCTTGAACAGGTGAAGGAGCGTTTTGCTCAGGAGTGGCCAAGTTATCCGTTCACAGTGCACCACAACATGATGGTTGTTTTGCCTGGTGATGTGTAGGTTGTGTACGGAGGAGGGCGCGGATCGTTTTTGTGGGTGTGGGAGCCCGAATGCAAGGGTGGTGCTTGTGGTTGAAGAAGGGTATGTGTTTTTTAACGAAGACACCACTCTCCGCTGTGATTGGGTATTGGAGCGGTGTCATTGGCAAGTGCGGAGGGGAGACTACGGCATTGACCTTCGCTGTAGAGAGCCCGACAAGGAGCCATAATCAGGGTGGCACATTCGCTTGAAGAGCGTTGTGAAAAGTGTGCCTCCTCGAAGGTGCGTCTCACTGCGCGAGCAGCCAGTTGTTCAAGGTAGCGGGCTTGGGCAGGCGAAAGGGTAGGTGGGTCTCCGAAGAGGGGACGAAGCCCATCTGGCGAGATGTTGAGAGCAGGGCTCCCATGCACCACACCAAAGTGGATGAGGG
>JANWYL010000202.1 GCA_025056955.1 Sandaracinaceae bacterium
AGCGCGAGCCTTGTGGAACGCTACAAAAGGTGAAGCTTCATCGTTGATGCCACGATTGAAGGCCAGGCTTTGAGTCAGACGCTAAAAAGAAAAATCCGAAAGAAGCAGGAGATCCAAGGTCCCGCACCTTTTGAAAAAAGAGCAAACGCGCTCGAAATGCTGGCGGTTGGCGGTATTGCCTTAAAGCCTCTTGGGCAGATTGTGAAGCTCAGCCCAAGATGAGGTGGTGTCTGGCCTTGGTTTCGTTGCTGTAAGTAATGGCTGACGGCACCCGGACAGAACCAGGATCGTGCCTGGCCAAAGGTCTTAAGCAGGCCGTTTATGTCGGATAGAGTGATAACTTCACACTCCGCCCATGGCGGGAAGGTGCAAGATTGCAGGAGAATTGGCCCAATTGGACCAATGCAAAACCAAGGCAAAACATGTGCCCATTGCTTTCGCCTTCTGTGCGCAGGGCTATGCAGCCCCAAAGCTGTGTATGAAGCCACTGAAACATTTGGCACCCAACTTTTAAGTTTTTAGATCTTTCCCCGAAGCCAATTGCCAATTCTCAAAACGAGGAGGTGAAACGCTACCACAGTCCTCACTGGCTTGTTGACCATTTTGTTTAATTGGCAGTCGAATCTTGATACTCACTTCAGGGACCAAGGCTTTGAAGGAGGGTATTGTTCGGCTTCAGATGCTGCTTTTGTTGTGGTGCAAGGGTATTCCGATTTTTTGACTTGTGGCCTGTTTTCACTCATCCTCCGTTTGCCACTGAGCAGCCTTGTGCTCTAGTTCTCGCCCATGGCACGCATTGAAATCCGAGAACATCGGCCCGGCCGGGATCTGGATGCCTTCATCCAAGTGGCCTATCGCGTTTTCAATGGGGATGCGGCTTGGGTTCCCCCCCTTGAGTTTGAGCTTCGGAGGCGCCTGAGCCCAGGAGCAAACCCCTTTTTTGACCAAGGAGAGGTTGCGCTTTTTACCGCATGGAAAAATGGAGAGGTGGTTGGGCGCATTTCGGCCCAGCTTGACCACGTGCACCTTGCGAAATTCCAAGACCGAGTGGGTTTTTTTGGTTTTTTTGACACAATTGACGATGATGAAGTGGGTCATGCCCTTCTCAATAAGGCGGAAGAGTGGCTCCGCAGCCGTGGGATGAAAAAAATGCGGGGGCCCCTTTCCTTCCACATTTACGAAGAGGCGGGGCTTCTCGTTGAGGGCTATGAGCACCCTCCTCAGATCCTTATGGCCCACTCGCGTCCATGGCAGAAGCGCATCCTTGAGGGAGCTGGTTTTTCAAAAGCACGCGATCTTTTTGCATGGCGCTTCGAAGTCGGCAAAGTGCCAGGACGAGCAGAAAAGGCTTGGGAAGAAATCCGCCAAATGCCTGAAGTGCGGTTCCGAACGGTCAACCGCCTGCGATTGCGAGAGGAACTCCAAGCCATTATCGAGGTTTTCAACGATGCCTGGGAAGGAAATTGGGGGCACAGGCCAGCAAGCGACAAAGAAGTCGAAAAAATCGGCCGCGATCTTCTGCCCATCTTGGATCCTGAGCTTTCCTTCATTGCCGAAATCGACGGGAAGCCCATGGGGATCTGCATCTGTCTCCCCAACCTAAACGAAGTCATCCGCGATTTCCAAGGAAGGCTTGGGCCTGTGGAAATCGCAAAGCTCATCTGGCGCTTGAAAATCCGACGCCCCCAAAGCGGGCGCCTCATGATGCTTGGCATCCGGAAGGAACTCCGGCATGTCAAGCGCTATGGCGGCCTCTCACATGCAATTTACGTTGAGCTTGCCAAGCGAGGCGAAAGACTTGGCTACAAATGGGGGGAGCTCAGCTGGACCCTCGAGGACAACCATCCAATTAACGCCGGCATCCGCTCGATGGGAGCAAAGCTTTATAAAAAGTATCGAATTTACGAACGAAGCATTGATGCCTAGAGGCCCCCAAGAAAAAAGCATCGTAGGGAAGCAACCGAGATACTCAGGGCGGCGCAACGAGCCTCACCGTGAACTCGTACTCTCCACCAGCTGAAGTTGAAGAGAAGGTGTCAACGACGATGAAGACGTCCTGAGCCATTGATCCCATGTTCCTCCAGCGCACAGTATTGAGCGTGGTGGCACCACCTGCGTCATCACCAGCAACGCACATCCGACCAGCACCCTCCACACAACTCAGCTGCAGGCTGATCGATGGATCGAAGTCACTCGACCTTCCACGCACGCTTGCCGTAAGCTCATGGTTCGGAGGCACAGAAATCACGTACACCCGATCAACACCCGCTACACCAGCACACATCGGACCAGTACCGAAATCGTTCTCATAGCCCATGAGGTTATGGGTGTATGTGCCAGGATCAATGCGTTGGGGATTCGTGCACCGTTCTCCATCTGGAGCAGGAGGAATGGCATCGATTGCAAAGGTGATCGTGAAGGGGCCAGCTTCGGAAGAAAAAAAAGAATCCACCACTGCGTAGATCCGCGCTGTCTCACCTCCGGTATTGTCCCACCTCAACACCTCTTGCATGCCGAAACGGTCCGAACTCCGAAGACAAACCCTTGGGGTCCCGCCACAATTTTGGCCAACAAGGCTTAAGGAAGGATCAAAATCAGGATCGGTGGAATCCAACGTCACCGTGAGGCGGCGACCGGCTGGCACATCGATGCCATAGACAACGTCTGGACCTCCAACGCCCGAGCAGCCAGTTCCGGCCCCGTAGTCGTTTGTTGCACCCACCGTTGTGCCCATGTAGGTGCCCGGTGAAACGATCCCCGCATCCTCACAGCGCTCGCCTGCTGTCGCAGGAGGCATATCAACCAACACAACCTCAAGCTCAAAAGGACCTCCCAGTGAAGTCGCCCGCGCGGTGTCGACAATGGCATAGATGCGCTCGGGGCTACTCCCACGGTTGAGGTATCGCGCTTCATCCCAATCACCAGCAAGGCCTCCATCGTTGCTTGCAATACAGGCGGGCGAACTCCCGGTACACACAGCACTGCGAACAAGGTTGATGGAGGGGTTGAAGTCACTTGTGCCGCGCACGCGGACACGGAGGAGATTGCCGGCTGGCACATCGATGGCGTAAACAACATCTGGCCCTAAGGTCCCCGAGCACCCCATGCCCCCAGCATAATCGTTACGCGCCCCAAGGCTTGAGGCCATGAGGGTGCCTGGTCCGATCATCCTCGCGCTCTCGCAAGTATCGTTCGAAACGGGAGGAGGCATCCACGCATCGGGCATCCACGCATCGGGCATCCACGCATCAGGCTCTCGCCACGCATCAGGTTCCATGTAGGCATCTTCCATCATGCCCATGTCAGGAAGCATGAAGGCATCTTGAAGATTCACGTCTGCCCTCGGCGTGTCCCCCCCCCCATCACCCAAGGTAAAGGCATCAATCTGCTCTTGCCTCCTGTCTCCACACCCCAAAACCAACACACACGCAAAAAACAAAGAACGAAAGCGCATACCAATCTCCTCCGCCAAAAAAGGAATACCTCAATTTTAGGTTTCAATCCACTAGGAGCCGCGAACACCTATCCCTTCGTAGTGAAAACCAAGTGCGCGAAGCCCGTAATTTGACCAGATGTTCCGCCCATCGAGAAGAATCGGACGATTCATGATTGAACGCAAGCGCTCGAAATCCGGGTTTTGGTAGGGGCGCCATTCGGTAACGAGAACCAACGCATCCGCTCCTTGCGCAGCAGCATAGGGATCAGGAGCAATCTCAATTCGGTCTCCATAGAGGGCACGGGCGTTGGCATGGGCTTCAGGATCATGAGCAGACACGGTCGCCCCATCGGCCAAGAGCGCATCGATCAGGGTCAAAGCAGGAGACTCGCGAATGTCGTCTGTGCGTGGCTTGAAAGCAATGCCCCAAACTGCAATCCGCTTTCCGCGCAAGTCACCGTCAAAAATGGCTCGGAGCTTGCGGAAAAGAACCCCTTTTTGGCGTTGATTGACCCGCTCTGTGGCGATCGCCAGTTCAAGTTCAAGCCCGTGGTCGCGCGCAGTGTGGATGAGGGCTGCCACATCCTTGGGAAAACAAGAGCCGCCATAGCCTGGGCCAGCATAAAGAAATTTGGGGCCAATCCTTGAGTCGCTTCCCACCCCATGCCGGACGTGGTGAATGTCAGCACCCACTTTTTCACACAAAAGCGCTATCTCGTTCATCAAAGAAATCCGCATGGCAAGCATGGCATTCGACACATATTTCGTGAGCTCGGCCGAGGCGGGGTCCATCCAAAGAATGCGGTTTTTATCTAAGTTCAACGGGTGGTAAATCCGGGCCATGATGTCACGCGCAAAGGCATCATTATCATCTATCCCAATCACAATCCGATCGGGTCGCATGAAATCGTTGATCGCATCCCCTTCTTTGAGAAACTCTGGATTTGAAACGTAGTGCACCCGATGGTTGGCTGAAGCCAAAATCCGACGAATTCGGATGCTTGTGCCCACAGGAACAGTGCTTTTCATCACAAAAACGCTTTCTCCCCGTACTGATCTCGCTACCTCTTCGGCAACCGCGTCCACAGCCGAAAGATCAGCCCCTCCATCTGCACGCATGGGCGTTCCAACGGCACAAAAAATCACTTGAGAGCGCGCAATCGAGCCACCAATATCGCTTGAAAATTCGAGACGCCCAGCCGCACCATTCCGTTCCACCAATTCCTTAAGTCCAGGTTCAAAGATCGGAATTTCACCTTTCTTCAGGCGCTCGATTTTTTGGACGTCAATGTCAGCACCGATCACGTAATGACCCGTTTCGGCAAGACCGGCACTGGTCACAAGCCCAACGTATCCTGTTCCAATCACACAAATCTTCACGGCATGCCCCTTTCTTTAAACTCGTTTCTTTAAACTCGCTGAATTTAGTGAGAGATGGATTCACGGAAGTAGGCAATTGTGCGCCTCAGCCCTTCTTCGAGCGAAACCTTTGGAGCAAAACCGAGAAGGGTTTTTGCTCGCCTGAGATCGGGACAGCGCCTTTTTGGATCGTCAATTGGAAGCTCGCGCCACGTAAGCCCAGAAGAAGAGCCGGTGAGCTTCAGAACGATCTGCGCCAACTCAAGCACAGTAAACTCGCTGTCATTTCCAAGGTTAACTGGGCCGCAATCCTCTGGATACTCCATGAGCATGAGCAATCCATCGATCAGATCGTCAACATAACAAAAGGAGCGGGTCTGCTCTCCTTGGCCATAGATTGTGAGGGGCTTCCCGTGAAGGGCTTGGACGATGAAGTTGGACACAACCCGCCCATCGTTTGGATCCATGCGCGGCCCATAAGTGTTAAAAATGCGGGCAATGCGCACCTCCACGCCGTGCACCCTCGCAAAGTCCATGCAGAGGCTTTCCGCAACCCGCTTTCCTTCATCATAGCAAGCGCGCGGGCCCAGTGTGTTTACAGCGCCTCGATACTCCTC
>JANWYL010000203.1 GCA_025056955.1 Sandaracinaceae bacterium
TGCCCCTCCCAACTCTTGTGAAGAGGCGGAACGTGCGTTGGAGAAAGCCCGAAGGGCAGCCAAGGCTTGTGCGATGACCAACTAGGGAAGGCGGCGGAGGCACAAGGAAGCGGGAGAGCATCCAGCAAGGTCAATTTCATAACGCCTGCCTTGGTGATCATCGACCAGAAAGAGGGTTGAAATCTCAGGGGGAACTTTAATGGCTCCAGGAGCCCTTCCGAGCACCTCTCCACTTGGGGTGATCACCCTCCCCTGGGAGGTTGACTGGATATATACCGCGACCGATGGAAGAGGGGATGGATCGAGCTTTAGAGCAATTGTGGTCGTTCCCCTTTCGAGTTGTGATGCCACGGATTCTGGTTGGAGTATCTTTGGTTCGAAGCCTGAGGCAATCCCAATCAATGGATACCCCCGCATGGCATCAAGGGGAATCCGCTGTGGCGAAATCCCAACGAAGTGGGGACCAAGGTGAAGCTTCACGTTGGGGTTAGGTGATTGGACATGAACCCCTTGAGGTTGGAAAGAGAAAAACCATGATTTTGCAAGGAGGAGAAAAAGAAACAACCCAGCGACGAAGAAGAAAAGGGTAAAGAACAACCACATTGACTTTATTGGTGAAAATTGTGCTCGTGCTGAGTTGGTTGGCGGGGGCTTGGCAAAAGATGGAGCGATGGCTGGGGGAGGGGGTGCAATTGAGGCCCGCTCCTCTAAGGATGGTTGTGCGATGGGTTGATCTGGCTTTGGCAAGGACCAACCCTTTTCTGGAAACAACCAAGTGATCAAGCGGGCGAGCTCGTGCCTTCCGTAGCCAGAGGCATGCTCGTGAAGCAAAGCGCGCAAGGCCGAGGCAAGCTTTTGGGCAGAGGGCATGCGCTCCTCGCGGTCAATTGCCAAACACTTGAGAATCAGGCGATCAAGCTCGGGGGGAAGCTCTGGGCGGAAGCGAGAAGGAGGCGGGAAATCGCCCTTTTGGAGGAGGCGAATTGCCTCCTGGAGATCATTTGATGGGATGAGCGGTCGGAGGGTAAGCATTTCCCATATGGTCACGCCCAAAGAGAAGATATCGGCACGGGCGTCAACATCTTCTCCCCGCGCTTGTTCAGGGGCCATATAGCTCAGCTTCCCAATTGGAGCGCCAAGCTCTGTGCGCACGATGTTGTCGGCTGCTTTGACCAAACCGAAGTCGCTGATTTTGACTGCGCCTTCGTTGGAGATGAGAATGTTTTGGGGGGAAAGGTCCCGGTGCACGATGCCAAGGGGGCATCCTTGTTCGTCTCGCTTGCGGTGGGCGTGATCGATTCCATTGGCCGCCTCGGCAGCGATGAAGAGCACTGCAGGTAGGTCAAACATCTGCTCCCGCTCCACAAGGCGTTGCATGAGGAGGGCAAGGGAAACCCCATCGATAAATTCGAGCACGATGTATGGCTCTGGGTTCAGCCCAAAATCGAGCACCTGAACGATATTTGGATGATCAAGGCGTGCGCTGGTTCGGGCCTCTGCGGCAAAACGTTCGATCAGGACCTGGTTATTTTGAAACTGAGGGAGAATTCGCTTGATCGCGACTTCTTTGCGGAATCCGGCTGCTCCAATGCGCTCTGCGCGATAAACATATGCCATTCCGCCTTGCCCAAGTGGTTCGAGAATGAGATAAGGTCCTAAACGCTCGCCCCTCATTCGTCAGTGGCCTTAAGGCTTGCCTCAACTAGGAATCACAAAACAAGGCTTCGATCAAGCTTTTTCGGAAATTGGGCCTTTTTGGTGATCAAAAGAGCTTGCCCATTTATTTTGTTTGTGGTCTCGATGAAGCCCGGCTTTCGGGTGGAACTGAAAGGAGGAAGCACGCATGGAACTCCACAAGGTCAAAGCGATTGTGACAGGAGCTGGGTCAGGAATGGGGCTGCACTTTGCTATCCGCTTGGCCGAGCATGGGGCGCAAGTTGCTGGCGGAGACATCGATGAAGGGGGTCTCAAGCAGCTGCCATCTTCGGTGCATAGGAGGCGCCTCGATGTCCGTTCGAGCAAAGACATCGCTGAATTCACCCGCTGGGCGGGAGAAGCGATGGGTGGACTTAACGTTGTGATTTCGAATGCAGGCATTCTGAGGGATGGCCTCCTCGTGAAGCGGGACAAAGAAAGCGGCGCTGTTGTGACGATGCCTGACGAGCAATTTGAATCGGTGATTTCAGTGAATCTGATCGGAGCAACCTACGTGATTCGGGAAGGTGTTGCAGAAATGGTGCGGCGGGGAGAGCGGGGCGTCGTTATCGCGATGAGCTCAGCAGCCCGCCACGGCAACCGCGGGCAAAGCAATTACGTCAGCGCAAAGGCAGCGCTTGCAGCCAATGCCCTCACTTGGGCACGTGAGTTTGCTCCCTTTGGCATTCGTGCGGTGGCGATTGCGCCAGGGATGGTCGAAACACCGATGACAAGGGGGATGAATCCAAAGGCGCGCGAAGCGATCATCGAGCGCATTCCTGTGGGTCGCATCGGTACACCGGAAGACATTTGGCTTGGCGTGCGCTTTGCTATCGAGTGCGAGTACCTGAATGGGGTGACGATCGACATCGACGGTGGCTTGCGCTTGTAGCAGCCCTGCGAAAGCTGGCCTGGGGTGTGTCGATGAGCCTTCTCCGCGGGCAAGTCGATGATGGTTGGGAGCGAGCTGCGATGGCGCTTGGAGGCTTTGTGCCTTTTTTCGCTTACGTGGCTTCCGCCTCGGGCTTTGGGTTTTGGCTCGATGCTGGTGAAGTCGTCGCAGCCGCTGTCGATCTCGACATCATGCATCCCCCAGGCCACCCGCTTGCTGCTCTTTTGTCTCACGCCTTTGTTTACCTCCCTTTTGGACCAATTCCCTTTCGAGTGGCTATAGGGCAGGCCTTGTGCGCGGCCGCTGCGAGCGTGGTATATCTCCGCGCCCTATTGACCACCCTCCGTGCCCAAGGTGTGGTACAAGAGCAGGTTCTTTATCCCCTTGCCCTTGGGGCCTGCTGGGCGGTGGTTCTTTCCTATCCCTTTGCGCTTCAAGCCATTCGCCCTGAAGTCTACGCCCTTCAAGCCCTCCTCATCGCCTGGCCGGTTGAACGGGTGATCGCCCTTGAAGCGCGTTGGCCAACTCGGGACCCAAGCCCTTGTGTGGAAGCTGCCTTTGGGACTGGCCTGGGTTTGGTGAACCACCACTTCATGACGATTTTAACTGTGCCAGCCATTTTACCGACTTTTTTTCGCGTTCGGCGTGCCCATGGCCTGGGTGCACTGTACCGCTGTGCAGCGGCCATGCTCGTGGCTTTGGTCTTTGAGCTTTACCTTCCGATTCGGGCCAAGAGCAATCCTCCGATGAATTTGGGAGATCCAGAAGAATTCGAAAACTTTTTATGGGTGATTTCAGCTCGTGCATTCCACTCGACCCACGCGCTCGATACGGCTCCTTTTTTTGACCGCTTGATGGCTGTTTTGGTGGCAATCGTGGAAGGGATCAGCTGGCCTGGCCTCTTTTTGGCCTTGCTTGGGGCCTATGCCCTTTTGCGCATGCCAGGAGTTCGAAGAATTGGCATGGTGTGGGTGGCCCTTGGGGCATTTTGCATGATTGGCCGGGCTTTTCTTGGCTTTGTGCCCAACAATCCCGATGCCCTTGGCTACCTTGTGCCGGCCTTGATGGCTGTGGGAGCTCTTGCAGCCTCAGCGGTGGCGGTGGTTGGCCATTTGCTTTCTTCCGGGCTGCCTTTGAGGGGAGAAAGGCAGCAAATCATGCGCGCACTGCCAGTGGTTTTGGCTTGGTCGATTGCAGCTGTGAGCGCTTTGCAGCTTCGCTTTGGGGTTGCGCGGGCGAGCCTGCGCGATTTCATTGGAACCGAGGTGTTCGACGGGCCGCGCTGTCGCGATTTGCCAACTCACTCGGTCGTAATCGCATACAATCCCCAAACCATTTTTCGAATTTACGAGTGCCAGTCCCTTCTGCCTTTTCGACGTGACATCAGTCTTGTGCCAATGCCCTTTTTGGGTTACCCGAAAATGGCTGAGCGATTGGTGCAAAAAGACCAAATGCTCAGCGGGCTTTTGCGCGGGGTCATGATTGAAGGAAGGCCCCGTCTTTCAGACTTGCAAAGCCTTTCTGCCCAAAGGCCACTTTTTATCGAGCTCGATCCCCGCCTTCCCATGGATGTTTGGAATTCTCTTGTTCCGTGGGGGCTTTGGTTTCGCGTTGAAAGCGCTGAAGTGGCGCTCGAAGACGTGCTTCGAGGTGCCCGTACCCGCGAGGCCATGTTGGCCCGTATTTATCTTGATCTTGGAAGCGAAGTTGATCACATCCCTGAAACAAGGGCGCAGCTTCTTTGGATTCACTACATGGATGCGCTTTTTTTTGCGCGCGTTGGGGCGCTTGAAGCTTCGAAAAGGGCGATTGAGCGGGGCTTAAGGCTTGCGCCTTTGGCCAAGGAACTTCGAGCGTTGAAAGATTTTCTGGAGAAAAACCCTTCTTCTCCAATCGATGTTCGGCCTTTCATGGTAGGGATTGGCTCCAGTGGGCCCCAGTAGGGCGGCTGGGCGGAGGTGCCGCTTGCTTTTTAGGTGCTCTAGAGCGCGAAAAGGTAACCCTCAAAAACGAGGCTTTTTTATCATTGTGGAAGCATGGATCAGAATGAGGTTCAAAAAAGCCCCAAGGTACCCAAGAAGGAGGAAAATTGGGAAGGTGGGCAGAGCGGGGGAAACTTGCGTCTGGGCCAGACCCATGCGCACGAGCAAAGAGAGGTTTTTTGGCGGCCTGAGCTCGCTTGGCGTCTTCTTGATGCTTCTTTTGAAGCAGAAGAAAGGGGAGAATTCGAAAGGGCAGTGGCACTTGCCAAAGAAAGCCTTGCCCATGCCCCTTTGTTTCGACCAGCACTTCGATGGCTGAGGCAGCTCCTTTGGGCCTATGGCCAGCCAATCGATGTGCTTCCGCTTTTTGAGGAAGAGGCAAAAGTTGTGGCGAGCCCAGAAGAGCATTCCGCCCTTTTGACTGCTCAGGCTTTTTTGTTTGAAAGCCTTGGCAGGCATTCAGAAGCGATTGTCGCTTGCCGCCGTGCCGTTGACGTGGCGCCAACTTGGGCTGCAATCAAAAAGCTTTTGCGCCTGGGCGCTAATCAACTTAGGCCCCTTGAGCGTGCCCGGCTATGGGAAGGGGCTGCAAGGATGGCAAAGGAAGATCCAGAACTTGAGGCAGAATGTTGGCTTCGACGCGGGCGGAGCCTCGAGGAGGCCAACGAGATCGATGGGGCGATTGAAGCCTACTTTAAAGCTTTGGACATCGATCCCCAGTCTTATTCCGCCATCTTTGCGCTCAAGGCTTTGCTTTGGCCAAAAAGGAGAGAAGGGGATCGGGCACCATCGCTCTTTCGCTCGAAGATTTTCTTG
>JANWYL010000204.1 GCA_025056955.1 Sandaracinaceae bacterium
CATGAGGGTGAGGGCTTCCGTTCTAGGAATCCGCGTGGCTGAAAGATTTTTCCGAAGCCTTGTGGCATTTGGGCTTATTGCTCAAGAGGAGGACACTTGCTTGTTTCGGGCGCTCAGCCGCTATGCACTCCTTCAAGCAATGGGGCTTCGTCCCTCTTTTCTCATTGGGATCAATTGTGCTGCTTCGGATGTTGAAAAAGAGGAGGGCCATGCATGGGTTGAGGTCAATGCCTTGGCCATTTTGGAGCGCCACAATCCGAGAGGGCGTCACTCACCTGTATTCCTTTATCCTTCGATGATTATTGAGGACCAAGATGGAGCGTCGGTATCGGGTTGAGCCGAGGGTCGTTTTTACTGAGCTCAAAGATGGAACTGGGCTTCTGCTGCACCTTGGGACGAAGCTCTATTTTTCTTTGAATCGCACAGGTACATTTGTGTGGAAACTCCTCACAGAGGCCCCTCGCACCCGCAATGAAGTGGCTCATGCCATCTGCGAGCATTACGACGCTAGCCCTGAGCAGGTCACCAAAGATCTCGATGCCCTCTTTGAGGAGCTCATCAGTGAGAAACTGGTTATCCCCGAAGGAACGTGAGCTTGCCGAATTCCTCCTTGGAGTGGGTCCTTGGGCTGAGCTCGATTCGGAGAAAATCGGTGAGCTTGCAAAGCTTGCCACCGAACTTCAGCTCGGAGGCGCCCTGCTTTGGGCCTTTGAAGCGAGGGGAAAAGACCCTGGCCCCGAACGCACATCTCTATTGCTTCAGGCCGAGGCGATTGCGGCAAGAAACACTTGGCTTCGGGCAGGTGCAGAAGAGATCTCCCAAGCGCTCGAATCCATCGATGTTCCGTATCGCTTCGTCAAGGGGATTGCCCTTTTGCCTCACCTTCCGCATCCTGGAAGCCGTTGGCTTGACGACATCGATCTATTGGTCGAGCCTCCCTATCGCCATCAGGTGGTCGGGCTCTTTTGCCGATTGGGTTTTCGTCCTGCATCGCGTTCGCTTTATAGCGGCCGCCCCCTCAATCCCTGGACCGATGGCCATGGTTTTCTTTTTGAGGGGCCTTTCGAAGTCCCTCTTGAAGTGCATTTCATTCGCCGTCCTCTTCCGCCTCCCTCTTCAGAAGACCCTCGCTTTCCTTCTGTCGAGGCGCTTGCCCAAGGCTTGGCTGAGCATGTGCTTGGCATCGAGCGCCTTTCTCCCCTCAAGGTGATTCGATTTGTCCTGGACCTCCACCTTCTTTCCCGTGGTGAGGGACGATCCCGGCTTTGGCGGGCGAGCTCCACATGCCCTGCCCTGCGCTTGGGGATGTCGCTCCTTGACGCCCTTGAAAATGGAGGCCCTCTCCCAGCGCCTCCGCCCGCTTGGCGCACCGAATTCACAATTCTTGTGCGTGGCCTTAAGCACCACTGGAAAAGCCGTACCCTTTTTGAAGCCCTTTTTCCTCCTCGTTCTTTTCTTGAACGCGAGGACCCTGCCTTTCGAGGAAGGCCTCTTTTGCTTCTTCACGCAAGAAGGTGGGGCAAGCGTTTTTTAGGCTTTTTTGAGCACTAACATGGAAAATCCCGCTTGGAAGCTAGGCTTTGCCGGCCTTGCTTTGAATGTATCTCTAAAGAACCTTTCGCCACCTTTTCGCTCGGCTGTTGAATCTTTTGTCTCTTTGTTTGCCCCAATCGACCCCCTTGCGCAGTCAGACATCGAAATCACCTTCGATGTCCAAGGATCGACTCCCAAGCCAATCATCAAAAACCCCTCCTTTTTTGTGGGATCGGTTTTGGCTGAGCGCTCTTCAGAGGGGTGGCTTCTGGTTGGGGATCAGGGCTTTGCCAAAATTCAAACCGCATCCCCTCCGCACAAATTGCACATCGTTTTGGCAGAGGAGGTGGATGCTTTTTCCCTTCGCATTCTTTCGGAAATCGCGCTTTTTGTGTTGCTCCGCTACCACAGGCGCTATGCGCTTCATAGCGCCCTCATCGCCACAAAAGAAGGGGAGGGGTGGCTCTTTGTTGGACCAAGTGGGAGTGGAAAGACCACCATCTCCCTGATTTTTGAACTATGTGGCTTTCGCGCCTTGACTGACGATGCAGTCCTTCTTGCCCCAGAAGGGCTGGCCTTTGGCCATGCTCGCCCTTTTCACGTCGATCCGGCCTTTTTTGGTTTTTTTGATGCGTTAAAACTCCCTTCGGGATTTGCAAAAACCCTTGAGCTTTGGAAAAAGCAAAGCCGCCCAGGCTTTCAGGGCGAGCTCGATCTTCCAATCGCTAAGCCACTCTCCCAAGGCCTCCCAATTCAAGCCCTTTTTATCCTTGAGGGTTTTTCTATGCAAACGGAGCTTACCCCCATTCCGTCTTCCATTGCCCTTGGCGCCCTCCTTGAGGCAAGCCCCTTTTGCACCCTGGAAAGCCTCCCGGGGCATCGGGAACAGCTTGCGCTTCTTTCGGCTCTCGTTGAGGAGCGGCCTACCTTTTCACTTTGCCTTGGAGAGGACGCTTTCAAAGATCCAGTGGGCTTTTCTGAGCAAATCCAAAAACGCCTTTCTCACCCCCCCTAGGTTCATCCTCTTTAGGGCGAAAAGGGCAACGACATGAGGGGGTTTCGAATGACAAAGACATCGAGATTGGAGTCGTTATCGAAATTCCCATCCGAATCGGCTTGGAGATTGTTTGCAGCCGATTCAAAGACGATGTAGCGCCCATTGGGGGTGATCCTCGCGCGGCTTGAGTTTCCACTGCCATTGGTGCCAAAGGAATTGCGGCTGACAACAACAACAACTGGTGTTGTGGCATTCATATCCCTCACATACACTTGACGATTACCCGCTCCACTCTGCTGGCTGTCAAAAACCACATAGCGGCCGTCAAAAGAGATATGGGGATTTGAAGCGGGGAACAAATTGGGTGCGATCCCACTCACCAGCTGGCAAGATCCCATCGTTGCTCCGCTGTTTGTTGGACACCTGGCAATCCGTTGCAGGGTTCCGCCGCTTCCCGTAAGCCATTGAGCATCTGTGGTTTCAAAAACCACAAGGTTGCCATTTCCTGAGATGGATGGAGTGGCTCCTAAGGGAACTCCTACGTCGTGCGTGATGCGGATTGTGGTGTTTGATGGAATGTTACGGACGAAAACGTCATTGTTCGATGAATCTGGCGACACCAAATTACTGGAAATTGATGTGAAAACAACCCGACTTCCGTCATTGCTCACCCGAGCATTTCTTGAATCGCCATTTCCCCATGTACTCGGTAAGCCATTAACCAAGCTCACACCGCTTAGGCTAAGGACATAGGGTGGCCACACGTTATCGTCTCGCGTCACTTGAACACGATAAACTTGTAAGCGTCCTGCTTGGCAGTTCGTCCCTCCGCCGCATAGGCTTGCGCACCCTGACTGGAAGACGATGAATTGACCATCGCTCGTCATGTGAGGACGAGTGGAACCAACACCTCCGCAGTTTGTGGCTTGTGTTCCGTCCCAGTTGACCGAGATGCGGATTGTTATTCCCTCCTCGATGTCTCTGAGGAAAATGTCAGAAACGCCGTTTGTGTCGCTGCCCACCAGATTGGTTGCCTGCGATTCAAAGACAACGAAGCGCCCATTTCCACTGATCCACGGATTGGAGGAATTGCCGTTTCCAGCGTCTCCGAATTCAGAAACGCTCACCAGTTCCACCTTTCCAGTCAGGCGGTGGAAGCGATAGATTTGGGATGTCCCATAGGGGTGATTACTGGAGAGCTGATAGCTCGTCTGAAAAACAATGTACTCCCCATTGTCTGAAAGATGGGCGGCTTGGAAGTGCTCGCCATTTGTGGGGTCGCCCTTGTCGGTCACGCTCACTTGGTAGGGCACTGGGTTGGTTGATGTTGGGAGGGTGCCAAAGATCCTCACGTGCCAAAGCAGGTTCTTAAATCGGGTGTAGCCATTTGGAAAACGAATTCGCACTCGCCTCAGGCCGGCTTGGAAGGGAGGATTCAAAATCCAGCTGGTCCGCTCGGTGGAGTTCGCAGGCGCCGTGTAACGATTGGAGGGCTCGAGCGTTCCATACCGAAATACCGTTCCTTCCGCTGGCACGTTGAAGGTGCCTGCCCAATGTGTAATAAGATTCGGATTGGCTCCACCATAGGCATAGACGCCAGTTACGGAGTAATCGTCGCTCGTGTTGCCTGGAGTGTTGTTGTTGTCTCGGAAATTGCGAAGGACGTAGTAAACGTTTGAGACATCGACAGGTGTTCCACTCAGCGTTCGGAAGTTTCGAAGCTCGATGTCGTAAACAAGGCAGGTCTCGTCGCTTCCGGGCGGAAGCGCACCACATTCTGCAGGGTCGTCTGTTTGGCCCTCAACCGTTGTCGATGTGGGAGGGAAGTGGGACCAGCTCCCCTCGCCATATGGGGTATCACAGGTGGGCTCTGTCGTTGCGCGGCAGGTCACAATTTCGATGGTATCCGCTGGATTTGCCCCCCGGCCGTAAGCCGCACTCGATGGAGTGATGTCATTGATGGCCTCACGACGCCCAGCAATCCCAAAGTCGAGTTCGAGATCTGGGAGCCCCCCAACACGCCGGTATTGAAGAAGGCCATTTTCGTCAAAATAGGCTTCGTATTCCGCAAGGAGCCTCATTTGTGGCAGGGAAGAAGCTTCCTCTGGAGAAAGATCATCCACCGAGGAAGCCAGGCACCCTGCTCCGAGAGAAAACAGAGTGATCCAAGCTGGGAAGCGTCCATTCATTTTGTTGAATTGACTCATGGCAATTCTTTTGTTGCATGCTTTATTTGCTGCGTTCAAGTGGGCACGCGTGCCAAAAATGCGCATGAATGGGGAACAATCCCGAAAATCAGCACATTGAATTCCTCTCCAAATTGTTGCATCAGAAGAGTTGCGTAAGAGAGTGCTCTGGATTGGGAGGAATTCAAAATGAAGTCGGTTGAAGAGCTCGAAGGATTTGAAGCCCACCATGAGGAAAAAGGTAGCTCTGTTGAAGAAAGGGTACGTAAGCCCTACGAGCCTCCGCAGATCTTGAGAAAGCGAAGCTTGCGGAGGGTGGTTTTGCTCACAGGTGGTGAAGAAAGCGTCTCGCCCCTTGAGTAAGCCTCTTGAGTCAGCGGTGTCAGCGCAGGTCTGAAGCGGACCATCGATGAGAAAGCAAACAAGCGCAATCAGCAGCGTCCGAAACCCTGGCGAACCACAACGGCTCACCCTGCACCTCACTGACCGCTGCAATCTCAACTGCAGGCATTGCCTGAGGGATCCGGGGGCTCAGCCCAAGGACTTGCCCCTTTCGCTGATCGAGCGCCTGCTCGATGAGATCAAGTGCTACAGCAAAGAAGCTGTTGTCGTGCTCACGGGAGGGGAGCCTTTCCTTCATCCGGAG
>JANWYL010000205.1 GCA_025056955.1 Sandaracinaceae bacterium
GAGCCACCTCGCGGAACTCGCGAATGAGGGCTTGGGTGTTTTCTTTCATGAGTTCAAAGCGAGCTTGTGCTCCTTGATCGTCTTGGGGGATTTCTTTTTCGATTCGATCTCCCAAAAGCTGGATGGCTTGCTCTCGGACTTGGGCGAGGCGAAGGCGTTTTTCTGCTTTTTGCTCATCTGATGAACGCAAGCGGAGCACGCGCATTGGCGATCGGCTCACATGAGGACCAGAGACCTCATCGAGATCCCTGGCCTCGGCCCAAACCCAGAGAATGTCTCCCGGCTCGATGTCAAGATCTCCAAGCGGAATTTCCCAACGCAGGTTGGCTGTCGATTGGAGGTTTGGATCTGCGCCTGTGGACTTGCGAAGCTCTTGCCCGCCTGGGAGGCGAAGCACGGCTTCAAGGCGGTCAATTTCGTGATCGTCTTGAGCTTCGGCCCAAATCGAAAGGTTTTGGTTGGGATCGACTGTGAGGTCTGCCTCAGGGGAAAGCAGTTGGACCGACGGCGCTTTGTCTTCGATCGAAGTGACGTGAAAGCAGAGAAGGTTTTCGATTTCTTCTTTGTTGTCTTGAATGGCCCAAAAACATCCGGCCATATCGGAATCAACGATGAAGCGAAGGGTGTGATGGGTGTGGCTTTTGGGGTGAAAAGAAAGGCGCCTTCCGTCCGTGAGCCTCCATTCAATCCGTTGGACTTGGGGGAGAAGTGGCTCTGCGATGAGCTCAACCCTCGAGCCTCGCTCTGCCTCAATCGAATGGCTTTCGCCGAGGGTGCGCGCTTCTTTTTGAAGGTAGGCCGGAGGCTCGACACGCACAGAGTGGAGTTTGAGGACCAGCGCTTTGGGGTGATGAGGGCTTCGGGTAAACGAATCGAAAAAAAGCGCATGCACCCCTCCTTGGAGCCTTGGCACCTTCCAGAAGAGGAAAGCGCTCAAGGCCAAAACACTGGCCCCCGTGAGGATCTCCCGCTTGGTGTTGTCCCAAAAAGGCAAGAACGACTCCGCTCGCTTTGCCAGGAGCTCAGATTCCACGCGGGCGATATGGGCTTGGGCAAAGTCAGCAGAAAGGCCTGAAAGGGGAGCCTGTTCAAAGGCATGAGCGGAACAGAGCCGATCGGCAAAAGAAAGGTCTTGCGGCGCGATCAAGCGGGCCACCGCTTGCCCCTCTCTTTTCGGATTGCGGCGAATGAGTGCGGTAACTGCAAAAAAAACAACCGATACCCAAACCAATCTGCTCAGTGCCACCGCCCAGGGTGGGGGCAAAGGGCCAAGCAAGCTTGCAATGATCCCGCCTGTGCCAAAAGCCGTGGCCAAGCCGAGAGCTGCTATCCGAACCCAACGGATCGCACTGGCCTGTTTCGTCAGCTGGATGATGAAAAAGCGTAAACGATTCACCGATGGATATTTTAATCCCGAAGCCCTTCGATGTCCGGTGTTCTCGAGGCTCAAAGCGCCAATGCCCCTAGATGGTTCGAGCTTGGCTTGGGTCAGGCTATAGTCTCTGCAACTTCAATTTCCCTGGCAGAGTGAATATGGCAGAAATCGAAAAAATCGAACGCAAGCAAGGGCGAGAGAAAAACAACGCCCAGGGTATCCAGCCTTCGTGGATGGACTTGACCTTGGCTTTGTACCTCGAGCGGATCATTCGCGGTGCAAGGGTTGTGGTGTGGGGCAAGATAGAGGGGCCTGCTTTGGCTTGGCTTGAAGGGGTGAGCGCCCGGTGCGAGTGCCTGGGACACGATGAGTGGCCTTCGGGGAGTGGAGAACTGGCTTGGGTTGCCGATGCCGAAGCTTTCATTGGGGAGCAGTCTCGCCTTGAGCGCCTGGCGCACTTTCTTGGCCAAAGGGGATTTGGGGTTTTGATATTCGCCCATGGCCATCGCTACGAAGAGGCCTATCGGAACTTGCGTGCGCATTTCAGCCACGTGCGCATGTTTGGGCAGGCTGCGTTTTTGGGGCACGTGATTGTTGATTTTGCTCGTGCCCAGGAAGCAGATGAGCTTGTGGTGGACGGGACATTGAGGAATGGGCCCCTTTCCCCCGCACGCCATGTGGCTGTGGTGGGCTCAAGGCCAGTGCTTTTTGAGCCCTATGTGATTTTGGACTTGCCTGAGGATGCGTATCATGCCCTGCAGAGCACCCGAAGGGAGCTCGAAGCCTCTCGGGCCCGCCTGAACCATGCAGAGGAGCGCTTAGAAGAAGCGCAGCGCGAAATTGCACGGAATGTCCAGCGGATTGACGAGTTACGCCATGAGCTTGAGCGCCTCCGGGGCGAGCTAAACAGTGGCCGTGCCTCATGGGCCGCACGTGAGCAGGCCCTGATCGAGGAGCGCTTGCTGCTCGAGCGAATGCTTGAGGACAAAAAGCTCGAGTTGGCCGAGCTGACTCAGGAAGTGGCCCAAGCCAAAGCCTTGGCCGAAGCGCAGAAGCGAGAAGTCGAGGAGTTGGAGGCAGAGTGCCAGCGTTTCGAGGCGCAGCTCCAAGCCAGTGCAAAAGAGATTCTCGCATTGCGCCATGAAGTCGAGCGGAGAGGAGAAATTGTTCGCGACCTTTTGGAGGGAGGAGCGCAGCGCATTGCCGCTGCTTCCCTTCCATCCGAAGGCGCTTTCAGGGATAAGGAGCTCGAAGAGGCCCTGGCACGCTTGCAAAAGAAGGCAGTCGATGCGGAAGCAGAGCGCATCGTGGCTGAATTTGCGCGCGATGAGGCTCAACGCGAGGCGGCTCGACTGGCAAGAGAGCTCGAAGCGGAAGCGGCCCTGCGGGCCCGTTGCGAAGAAGGGCTTCGTGCCTTCACGGCTGAACGCGAAGCCCTCGAAGAAGCCCTAAACCACACCAAGAGCCAGCTCGAGGCCATGCGAGAGCACGCACGAAATCTCGAGGAAAAGCTAAGGGCCCTTGAGAACACGCAGAAGGAGCAGGCTGGTCTTGTGGCAGTCGGATGGGAGCGTGCCCAAGCCTTCGAGCAAAAGTTGGCTGAGATTGCCTTGCAAAAAGAGCTTGAAAGCGAGCGTTGGGTGGAAGCCCGCCACGAGATGGAAGGCGAGATTCGTGGCCTGCGCTTGAGGCTTTCAGACTTTGAGAAGGCTTTGGCCCAGGCTCGGAGCGAAACCGTTTCGCTTGGCCCAAAAGGCGCTTTAGAAGAAGCCCAAGCCACTTCTGTTTCTCGTGAAGTTGCTCATCAAAGCGATGAGGGCCTTGTCAGTCGCTTGCAAAGCCGCCTCAGTCGAGAGATAGGGGCAAAAGAAAGGCTTACCCAAGTGCTGCAATCACAGGCGAGCTTCATTGCCCGCACCATTGCAAAAATTGAAAACACCCTGTCTACCCTCCTTGCTCACCCAAACGCAGGGTTAGGGGAAGAAAGTTGGGCGATTGCAGAACAAAACAGCGAGGGAGCGAGGGCGGAGGTGCAAAAAGAGATCGAAGAGATTCTGCGCACGATGCGATCTTGTTTTCAGGAGCTCCAAGGGGCTTTGGGTGGGGTGCGGGACGGAGGTTTTGAGTGTGAGCAATGAAAGGGCTTTTTGCCACTGGAATCGGGAAGGGCCAATGAGCGCTGATAAAGACAACGAACTTCGCCTCTTCATCCAAAGGGTGATGGGCATCGAACCCAAGCGAATCGACTTGTTTCGCTTGGCATGCACCCATGCATCTTTTGCCAACGAGAGGCCTGATCTCGCCAAAGAAAGCAACGAGGTGCTTGAATTTCTGGGCGATGCTGTGATTGGGCTTGCGGCAAGCCTTCTGCTCCATCAACGCTTCCCAAGGGCGAGAGAGGGAGAACTCAGCAAGCGCAGGGCCGAACTGGTTTGCAAAGCTTCGCTCGCACAGGTGGCCGAGTCAGTGGGCTTGCCCCCCCACTTGCGCCTTGGACGGAGCGAGGAGCAGTTTGGGGGGCGTCGCAATGCTCGCTTGCTTGCAAGCACGCTTGAGGCTTTGGCTGGGGCCCTGCTCCTCGAAGAGGGGGTGGAAGTGGCCACGCAGGTGGCCATGCGCCTGCTCGAGCCCTTTGTTGGCGAGACCACAGGAGGGCTTCGAGATCACAAGTCCCGCCTTCAGGAGTGGCTCCAAAGCCGTAAAAAAGGCATTCCATCCTATCAGTTGGTCGCTTCGAGAGGACCAGAGCATGACCAGTGGATGCGTGTGGTTGTGCTCGTCGAAGGCAAAATCCTTGGCGAGGGTGAAGGTCGAACCCGCCTTGAGGCGGAGCAGGAGGCAGCCCGGCAAGCGCTTTCGAGCCTGCTTGAGGGGGAGCAAGAGAACAGGCCGACTGAGACCTCCTAAAAAATCGCTGAGTTCGGATGTGCCTTGATTCGAATGGCAGGGTCTTCCTCTGGCTTCATCAGTTGTGTTTCCTCATCTTTCTTGATCACCCCATTTTTTCTTGATACAAGCCCAAGCCAGTACCCCTGCGATGGTCATCGCAAAGGGGAAATCTACAACCGAAACGAACCAAAATCACAAAAGGAGAGTGCCATGAATTCAAACTGGATACGATGGGTTGCATTCAATGTGCTCTTGGTCATTTGGGGCGAAGGATGTGGAGGAGGTCAAAAATCCTCAGAAGAGTCTTCCCCTTCAACTGCGCAGAGCGCGGGAGCAGAGGAACAGGAAGGCAGCTCTTCGGGTGAATCCACAGGGGGCTCTGGGTCAACCTCTGGAAAGTAGCCCAAAAGCTGAAAAAGGGGGGGCAATTTCACTTCCTCAATACCTGATGAGGGGGAGTGGCTTGCAATCCTTTGGCAAGAGGGCATCCTACATCGAGGTCTTGCGAAACTTGTAAAAGAAAGGAGGATGCCAATGGGTGAAGCAAACCCTGTCACTCGAGAGGAACTTGCCGCGCAGTGGCAAAAAGAAGGCTTTTCTTGCGGCCTATGGGTGGATCCTCCAGGCCAAGTGTGGCGCAACTATGTCCACGATGTTGACGAGATAGTGATGGTGATCGAAGGGGAGGTGGAGTTTGAATTTGATGGTGTGGTGCATCGCCCCAAGCCAGGTGAGGTGCTCATCATTCCTGCAGGCAAGGTGCACACCGTTCGAAACGTTGGGAGTGGGTTGGCCAGGTGGTACTACGGCTATCGTTCAAAACGCTAGCTGCACCCTCAAAATTGCAAACAGAATCAGGAGCAGGCTTTGGTGATTTGCTCGTTTAACTGGCTTATTCAATTGTGCATATTGCGCTCGCCCTCTTGATCCTAAGGACCACCCCCTCATAGACACGATAGTGGTAGTCTTGATCCCTTTCACCCAAAAAGGTGATTGACAAATCTTCGGAGATCGCAATATCGAAATTTTGGTCTCCTGTGGAAATAAGAACTGCCTTGCCTT
>JANWYL010000206.1 GCA_025056955.1 Sandaracinaceae bacterium
GCGAGCAGCCAACACCATTTCAAGTGCGCGCTCGCTTTGGCCAACGGCGAGCCAGCATTCTGCAGCGCGGAGAAGCGGTTCGAGCGCATCGGTTCCGGCTCGGGATGCGAGAAGTTCGCAGAACTCGGCATCGCCTACCACTTGGGCCACGCGAAGGCGGAGCTCTAACTCGCTCGGAGCATCTCCGATCGGAACCCAGCGCAAGATGGCGTTGGCTGATCTCGGATCCCCCGCTTCCAGCACTTCCTTCGCTTTATGGATGAGCCACCCCATCAACCAGGGCGCATGGCGCAAGATGCGCATGGTTGCCAGGGAAATTTTGTCACTTCTTTTTTGATGGAGGGCGTATTCGAAAAAGGCCTTGAGCGCTTGAACTTGGGGTGGGTGGTCGGAAACAAACGCTTCAATGAGGGTGAGGTTTTCTTCTCCTTTGCCCATTGACTGGTTCACTTTGCAAAGGGCTTCGACCGCTTCGAAGCTGTGCGGGTTGCTGGTATGGGCCTTTTCAAACGCAGAGCGAGCTGCTTCGAGATTCCCATCTGCCAGAGCAATGCGGCCCTGAAGCATGTGGAGCTCTGCGGCCTCAGGTGATTGGGCCAATCCTTGAGCGATCAATGCTTGAGACAAGTCCTTTCGCCCGGCTTTCCATGCAGCTTCTGCGTGGCGAGCGAGAAGCAAAACATCTTCGCTTCCTGTACGCGCCATCCCATAGGCTTTCATCCCTTCTTCGTACCAGCCCCTGGCCATTGCCAATTCTCCCCGCAGAAACCACTCGTAGCTTGTGGGAGGTACCCAGGGACTTTCTTGTAAAAGCCCTCGGACACGACGCATCACTCGACTTTCGCCCCCACAAGCAGAAATGAGCAAGAGAAAACCAAGCAAGCTGTTTTGCACCAGGGAAAAGATGGGTTTGGGCGAGAAGCAAAGCACCGGTTTGGGCATTACACTATACACTATGCCTCGCCATTGGTTTTTATCATGGAGCGCGTCCGTCACCTGATTGTTGGGGCTGGAATCACAGGGTTGGCCTACGCCGATCGCATCTCAGAAAGCACTGACGATTACCTCGTGATCGAAGCAGAGGCCGAAATCGGCGGGTATTGCCGCACGGTTGTGCGTGAAGTTGAGTTGCCAGAAGGGCGTGCCCGCTTTGTATGGGATTTTTCAGGCCACTTTTTTCACTTTCGTTTTCCTGAAATCGAAGCAGAGCTCGTCAAACGCATGGGCAATGAGCGGGTGCTTCGGGTCGTGCGCGATGCCAGGATTTACTGGCCAGGGGCTCGGGCCAAAATCGGTGGAAGCGAGGTTGAAAATTGGGTGAACTACCCCTTTCAAACCCACCTTCATGAGCTCCCTAAGGTGGACTTCATCGAATGCCTGGTCGATCTATGGGAAGCGGAACAGATGCGTCATTTGCATCCCCCGCCATCAAACTTTCTCGAAATGCTTTACCAACGCTTCGGCAAGGGAACGACAGAGCGTTTTTTACGCCCGTACAACGAAAAGCTTTACGCCACTGATTTGGCTTGTCTCGATGTTGACGCGATGGGACGCTTTTTTCCTCATGCCGATCTCAAGGCGGTGTTCCGAACGATGCGCAGGGATAGTGCAATCGGGTACAATGCCACCTTCACCTACCCAGAAGGGGGGGCCATCCAATACGTTCGGGCTTTGGCCAGCCGTTTGCCGCTCGGCACAATCGCCTTGAACGAAGGTTTGGTACAAGTGGATAGGGAAAGGAAAATCGCGCGCACGACCCGAAGAGAAATTGCATTTGAACACCTGGTTTCAACGATTCCTTTCGTTCGTCTCTTGGAAATGAGTGGCCTCCTTTATGAGCAAGGGATTTATACCTCGAATGCAGTTCTCGTTTTCAATCTTGGTTTTGATCGAAAAGGGCCGACTGGCATTCACTGGGCGTATTTCCCTCAACGGGAAATCTTTTTTTATCGTGTGGGTTTTTACGACAATATTCTTAACACTCTCCACATGAGCCTTTATGTCGAAATCGGTTTCCCATCAGGGCAGAGCTTTTCGGATGAGGAAATTCAAAGCCACCTTGAAAGGGTTCTTGAAGACCTTCGAAAGGTAGGAATACTCACTGATCAACGCCTTGTGGCTTGGCACTGGGTACTTATGGATCCAGCCTACGTCCACATCACCAAAGCATCAATTGCAGATGTTTCTCGAAAAAAGCGTGTGCTCGAAAGCCGTGGTATTTTTTCTATTGGTCGCTATGGGAGCTGGACCTATTGCAGCATCGAAGACAACATCATTGAGGCCCGAGCCCTTGCTGAGATCCACGCAGAAGCATGGCGCAAGAACTAAAAATCGCGCCATGGTTTTCTTTCAAATCTATTCAAGTTAATTTTACCTTTTTTGCTAAAGTCATTTTTCTATTCATCGTCAGGGAGGCGTATAATAATTGAAGTATTTAACCCGCCAAACGCAAAATTATTGCTCATGACTGTCCCAGGCCGAATGTTCATGGTTTCGCGAATGTACCCAAGCTTTCCACATCGGGGGTCCACTTCATCGAGATTACGGTTTGCAGCCAAAAAGCCTTCATGCATCATGAGGAGCGAAAAGATGAGCTCAATCGCACCACAGGCCCCTAGAGTATGACCGATATAGCTTTTTTGACTTGATGCTGGAATTGGTTTTCGGAAAAGAGATGCTGTGGCTTGGCTTTCGCAAATGTCGCCAAGCTCTGTTCCTGTGCCATGGAGATTCACATAGTCGATGGCATCGGGGTGGAGTTTAGCGTCCTCAAGGGCGAGCTCCATCGCTCGCCGCATTCCTGCTTCTGAAGGTGCAGTGATGTGAAGGCCATCGCAATTTGTGCCGTAACCCAGAATTTCAGCATAGATTTTTGCACCCCTTGCCTTGGCGTGTTCGTAATCCTCAAGGATGAGGGTTCCTGCACCTTCCCCAATCACCAACCCATCCCGCTTGACGTCAAAAGGACGGGGCGTGAGGTGAGGGGCGTCGTTGTACCGCCAACTTGTGGCCATGAGCAAGTCAAAGGTCACTGCTGTTGCATAGTGCAATTCTTCGGCACCGCCTGCAATCATCACGTCCTGAAGCCCATACTTTATGGTTTCGTATGCCATCCCAATCGATTGACTTGCACTTGTGCAAGCAGAATTGATGGGCACCACACGCCCGCGGATGCCATAGACAGCGGCCAAATTGGCTGCGCATGTGTGGCTCATGAATTTGAGATAACTTGAACTGTCAAGGCCTCGTGTCGTGTGATTCACAAAGAGAGGTCCACAGAAGGCTTCGAGCTCATGAGAACTTCCCGTGCTTGAGCCATACGCAATTCCTGTGCGGCCGCTTTGGAGGATGGCTTCGTTTAAGGCTGCGCGCGCAATCGCTTGGTCGCTTGCGTACATCGAGAACAGTCCAAGAAGCCCTTGTGTTCGGCGACGTCGCCTTGGAAAATGAGACCATAGGTCGATTCCCGTGACTTTTCCTCCAACGCGGGTTTGTAAGTCCTCAATGTGGGACCACTCTGGCATGGGCTTGATGCCACTTCGCATTTCTCGAAGGGCAACCACGCATTGTTGTGGGGTATGGCCAATTGGACTGATGAGCCCAAAGCCAGTGATAACGACCCGGCGCATTGGATTGTTCTCTCAAAAACCAATCAAGTGCCCCTAAGCGGAAGGGGACGCTTGGCCATTTTTTTCGGTAGGACCAAGAGCTGGCTCAGGGATTCCAGAGTTGGTTCGATCGATCTCCCGTAGCACAAAGTCGACGAGCTCTTCAACAGTGCGCACAGCCCGCGCTTCGTTTGGGTCAGGTCGCCGTCCAGTGATTTCCCTGAGTTGGGTAAAGATATCGATCGCGTCAATGCTATCGAGGTCAAGCTCTTCATAAAGCGTCGCATCAGGCCGAATTTTGCTTGGCTCAATCTCAAAGCTCTCAGATAGAATTGAAACGATGCGGCGATAGATTTCCTCACGGGTTAGAACAGGCACTTGAGGCATGGAAATTCCCCTTCCACCATATCAGGAACCGTACCAGAAAAGCTTTCCCTGCCACTTGAACTATTTTTTTGCTCTTGGAACCAAAAGCACAAGATGTTCCCTCCAATCGTGAGCGCTTTGAAGCGCAATGCAAGCCTGAGATGCCCAGGCCACAAGTTCAAGCCCGCAATCAGGAGCGATCGAAGCAATCTGCTTCAAACCATCATAAGCCCGTCCCCCAATCCGTGCATCTCCTATGAGGAGAACGATTTGGGAGGATGGGCTTTTCAGGCTCTTTCGCATGGAAGACAGGCAATCGCGAAGCTCTCTCTCCCACCGTTCGATGTCATTGTGCCTGCGTGCGCCGATTTCCCCCTCCTCAAACAAGGTCGTATCCAGGGCAAGCCATTCCAAGCGCAAAGCATGGTGGGCAATGTAGTCATACGTTCCGCCGTATGGTGGGGAGCTTATGATGAGATCTGCGGATACGGGCCAAACTTTGTCGACCTTGCGGGCGTCTCCTTGAATTGCAACGATTTTCCCACCACTTTTTGCAAAAGGAGCAATCGATTCCCAACGACGCACGAGTTCGCGCGCCTTTCGGAGAAAGAATTCCGTTGGCAGTCCCTTTCGAATTCGCTTGGCCACAAGCTCTTTGCTCGTATCCGCCCGAAGGTTTGAAAACTTGGTCACGATTGATGAAAACAACGTGAACAACCCTTCTCGATCTGATTGGTCCATGTCTGTGCTTGCAGCGCGAATTTCCTCAAGAAGGCCAGCAAGCTCAATGAGTGTGTGGGGAGCGTAGAGGGCTCGGTGTTCTGGACGTAAGGGAGCACGGGCGAAGCGGCGCTCTTGAATTCGAGCGAATGAACGGGCAGCAATTGCCTGGGCGCGCTCGAGGAAAGCTTTGCGCTCTAAATGCGTGGTGATTCGCGTCTTTGTCCGAACGAGGAGGGGTGAGAGGGGATTGATGTCCATAAGGAGAGCGTCGTGGCCTGAGGCCATGGCTTCGACGCCAAGGGTGCCGCTTCCCGCAAAAGGGTCGAGGAGCACACCGCGGGGAGGTGCCAGGGCGCCAATGAGGCTTCGCACGATGGCAGGATGCATCCGCGCTGGCCAAACGTGGAAGCCGTGGGTCAGTTGATCCCAATTTCCTTCCCGAGCGCTTTCAAGAGCACGACGGAGAATTTCTACAGCTTCTCGATCGCCTTGTCCTAAAATGGGGCCAAAGCTTTGTGAAAGGGCACGACGTTTGAGGGAGGCACTCATCTCGCCCTTCCTCTTGGCAAAGCGCCCGGACAAAGGCCAAG
>JANWYL010000207.1:0-4783 GCA_025056955.1 Sandaracinaceae bacterium
GGATGGGCTTTAGGCAAAGGCCAAAAAGGGCGCGCAACGCTTGGGGCGAGATACCGCGCGTGAACAGCCCTTGAGGGGCAGCACTTCACCGGCTGCAGATTCGGATCTGGACGAGGTTTTCTATGCAGTTGTGGGCGTTCGGAAAAGCTTCAACACCTCTTCGGTCAAATCCACAACGTGATCCTTCCCCAAGGTCTCGCCCAAGGTCTTGTACAAACGGAAGCGCAACATTCCCTCCTGTCGCGGGTCGTCCATCCAGTGGGGATACTCCTCAAAGACCGCTTTGATGTCATTGACCGCTTGTTTTGCGGACTTTTGGCCTATGCGGAAGGAAAGCAAACGCTCCAGTTGAACTTCTTTCGCAGCTTGGAGCAGCTCACTGAGCTGCTTTAGCAATTCCTGGCTCTGCATCTGACCCTCCATGAATCGGCGGCAGATTTCCTCTGCGCGCTCGCCAATCCAGCGAAGGCGAGGCTCCTCGCTTTCTTCCTCTTCGACCAAGCGATGGATTTCATCGAGGTAAGGCTTAGCAGCCTCATCGAGTTCTTGGCCATGAAAAAGTAAAATCCACTTCAGCCCTTCGGGCCCAATCTCAAAGGTCCCGTTTGGTGCGTCCAGCTTGTCTGTGCGGGTGTGCTTCCGTACAATCGAAGCGACTTCTTTCACATAAGCAGAACCCGCCTTTTCCTTTCGGCAGGCGACTTTGTAGACGCCCTCCAAGCGCTTGTAGTCACGAATGTAATCGGCCAAAAAAGGGTCGGGTGAAAGGGCCTCATACAAACGCTTAAGCTCGCAAAAGAATTGGGCAAAATCCTCCCTGCGAAAGTGCTTAAGGATTGCTTCGATGGCCTTGTCACCAGCCTCCTCAGAAAAATGGACCTGTTCAAGAAGATGGACTTGTTCAAGCTTTTTGCGCCCTTCATCCATGAGCTTGGCAAAGTGCTCCCTCTGCACATCGATTGACTGAAGTGCATCAGCCAATTCCTCCTTCATGTCAAATGCAAGCGCGCGCCCGATGTCCTCTAAGATGCCCACGAAGTCCACAATGAGGCCATGGCCTTTGCGCCGCCCCTGGCTGTCTTCGTAGGGGCGATTGACCCGCGCCATCGCCTGAAGGAGCACGTGGTCGCGCATGGGCTTATCGAGGTACATGCAGTAGAGGATCGGCGCATCGTAGCCGGTAAGGAGCTTTTCAGTGACGATCAAAATCTGTGGGTTTTCATTTGGCTTTTTGAAGGCCTCGCGCAAATTGCGCTCATCGTTTTCGCTCATGTGGTACTGCCTGAGGTGCTCGGGATCGTTGTGCCCATGGCTAATCACCACCGCGCTCCACTCAGGCTTGAGGTAACTGTTGAGCGCTTCTTTGTACAAGACACAGCCTTCGCGGTCAGGAGCGACCAAAAATGCCTTGTAGCCCTTTGGATGCACGTGACGTTTGAAGTGTTGCGCCACAAAGGCAGCGACTTTGTCCACCCGTTCGCTGTTTTTGAGCATGTCTTTGAGCCTGACGGCGCGGTCGAGCACGCGGTCGATCTCTTCCATCTCGGCAACGCCATCCCCGATGGCTTGCCAAAACTCCTGGTCCATCAGGTCTTTGTTAGGGAAAAGATAATTTGGGGCCTCCTCATAGTAGATGGGAAGGGTTGTGCCATCTGCAATGGATTCGGTAATGGAGTACTTGTCGAGGTACCCTTTGGGGTCGTCGCGGCCAAAGGCCGTAAAGGTGCTTTTCCCACCCGCGCCCCGATCGATTGGCGTGCCGGTAAAGCCGATGAAAGTGGCGTTGGGCAGCGCGGCCATCAGGTGGTTGCCCAGGTGGCCGCCAGTCGAGCGGTGCGCCTCGTCCACGAGGACAAAGACATTGTCCCGCGTGCACAGGTTTTGCGGGATGTCGTCAAATTTGTGGATCATCGAAAGGATGAGGCCGCGCGTTTCCGCTTTGAGCAGATCGTAAAGGTGTTTCTTGGAATCGGCCACGCTTCCCTTCAAGTCGACCGACTCCAGGTTTTTCAATAACTGGCCTTCGAGCTCATTGCGGTCCACAACGAGGAGCACCGTGGGGTTGCCCAAGGCAGGGTCTTCCATCAATTCGCGGGCGATGGCAAGCATGGTGTAGGTCTTGCCCGAGCCTTGGGTGTGCCAAACCAAGCCGCGCTTTTTGGTCGGGTCTTTGGCACGCGCCACCGCGCGCGCGGCCGCGCGAATCTGATGCGGGCGCAGCACATTTTTTGTGAACTCAGCCTCGCTTTTTTTGACAAAGAGAATGCCATAGGCAAGCATTCGAATGAGGTGCTCTGGATCAACGAAGGACTTCACCAAGCTTTCAAAATCGCGGGCCTGCTCTTCCTTGTAATTTGCGAGGTTCCTGGGAGAAAGCGACCAGGTTGGGCCGTAGAAGAAACCTTTGAGATTCGTGAGCACAAAGAGCTGGACGTGCACCATGAGATCCGGCGCATCGTCGTGGTAGCGGCGGATTTGGGCCAGGGCTTGAGCGATCCCCTCCTCTTGGATAGCGGATTTGGTCTCAACCAGGAGCACGGGAATCCCGTTGATGAAAAAGACGAGGTCTGCGCGGATGCTCCGCTTACCCTTCTGAAAGGTGAACTCTTTTGTGACGTGAAAGCGGTTGCGCCATGGCTGCCTTGTGTCCAGGAGGCGCACGTTGCGGTTGCGTTTTTCGGCTTCTGATAAAACCTGGCCCGACTGAGTGAGGCACTTCCACGCCTCGTGATTGCCATAAATGTTGGGGGGGAGCTTTTCGAGCTCCTCCACCAAGGTATTGATTTCGGTGAGGCCCACCTCGGGGTTGAGCTTTTGGAGCTGCTCGAAGAGCACCTTGTGCAAAAAGGGTTTGCTTTGCTTTTCACGCAGGCCCATGGCCTTATCTGGCTCAAGGTATTCCCAACCAGCCTCTTTGGCGTAGCGGAGGAAGGGATCTTGGACAGTGAAGCGCTCGGAAAAGTCGTTCATGGGCAACCCCTTGGGGCAAGCCATCGATGGGTGAAGGATGAAGGCCTTTTTTGATTATCGCCTGCCCATTTTAGGAGGCAAGGGCTTTGGTGTTCACCTTTTTTGGTGCTTGGGATCCAGGGAGGCCCAGCGATGGGTGGTGGCCTTGGGTGATAATGAGAGAAGGGGAAGTTTTGAAAGTGCCTTACACCCTTCTTCTGCGCCCCACGCTTTCCCTGGAATCATGGGGCCGAGCAAGGGGTGTGGTGGGTGTGGTTGTGGTTTTTGGTGAAGCAATCAGGGGTTTGTGGTGGGTGTTACTGCCTTTTGTGCCAGGCCTGGAAGCGCCGTGGGTTGGATCCCCGACTCGCTGCCCCTCCCCTCCACCACCGGAACCCGCCGGCGAGCGCTCATGAGCTCATGGAGCAGGGTCTTGAACAGGTCTTCGAGCGCGCGCACGTTCGCCTCTTCCGCCTGGATGCGCTGATCCACGGCCTTCAAGATGCGCGCAATTTCGCGCTGCTCGGCCAAGGGCGGGAGGGGGATGAGTTGTTCCCTAAGTAACGCGAAGTGGCGGTTGTACCCCCGACTGGGCAACTCCAAGGCGCAAAGGGCAAAATACAGAAAAAGGGGTTCAAACTTGCTTGTATCAGGCAACAAAACCTTCGTGCCATCCGCGCCTGTCACAAATGCAAAGTCAACATACTTAACAACTCTTGTGTGATCTCCAAAAACAATGACAGGGATAGAGGGATGGAAAGGCTCAATATCGTTGACATAGCCGGCAATATAGCGCTGCCCTTGGTCGATAACAGGCACTTTGCCGATTTTTAAGTATTTCGATTGCTGCACCTTTGGAACTCTGATGGTACGCGAGATTGCATTCCCAACCTTCTCCACCTGCCAGTGGGCGGGGAGGGGACCGAGTTCGGTGTCGCGTAGGGGCGAATCATTATTCGCCCCTACATTGTCGATCGCCACCGGTCCATATGTGAACAGGTGGCGCATGAGGCTCTTCTTCAGCGTCCGTAGCGCCTCCACGACGCGCTCGCCCGCTTCCTTGGCGGCTTGCACCGTCCGCAGCACGTGCGCAATCGCCCGCTGCTCGGGGAGAGGGGGGAGGGGGATAGTGATTAGTGTAAGAAAATCGCGCTCGTGGACTCTTCGGCGACTAGTCGCTCCCTTTGCTCCTGACTCCAGCACCTTCCACCTGTCGGGTAAACGCAGGCTCAGCTCCACGAACTCTTGAGAGGCCTTTTCTCTATCCAGTTCCAGAATTGGGTAATCCCCGCTGACTATTGCAGTCCCGCGGATGCCTTTTGGTACGAAGCCGAAGGCGCCCTTTCTGGCCCATATCTTCAGGAAGATGAAGTCGCCTGCTTCAACCCTAAACCAGGTATCCGTCTTTAGTGCCCTACCAGGAGTTTCCTGCTTGATGACAATTCCCTTCGCGTAGAGGCGAGCCGAAAGAAGGGAGTACAAGGCGTCTGGGGCAATTCGTATTGCTCTTTGCCTCCGCGGTATTGGCTTTAGAATCTCTGCCAACCTTACCACCTGCCACTCCTCGGGCAGGGGACCAAGTTCGGTCATTTTGTAGCCGTCGGGCAGGGTGTTTGGTTCATGGCTCATCGCTCAACCTCTCTACCAGATGCGCAATCTGGCTTTGCAGCAGCGGCACCTCCTGCGTGGCTGTGACCCAGACGATGCGCCAATCAACGGCGAAGTACTCATGCACTGCGATGTTGCGGAAAGCCACGATGTCTGGCCACGGGATTTCGGGGTGTCTCTCGGTGAACGCCCTGGGTAAGCGCGCGGCCGCTTCACCGATGACGAT
>JANWYL010000207.1:4793-5137 GCA_025056955.1 Sandaracinaceae bacterium
TAGTTCGTCCTGCATAAACTGCGCTTCGCTTACGCCGTGCAAGAAGCGAGCAATGGCATCAGCGGCCTCGAGGATATCGTTCAGGTACAGGCGCTCAGGCCGCATAGATCACCTTCTCTTCCTTCAGCACGGCTTCCCGAATCGCGGGTTTGAGGCCGCTGCGCGGCACGAGGTCCACCGCTCGCCCCAAGAGGGCAGAGAGTTCGCGTGCCATCCGGGCAAGCGTCAGGAACCCCACGGTGACATCAGGCTCGAACTCCACCAAGACGTCTACGTCGCTCTGCGGATGGAAATCCTCCCGAAGCACGGAGCCGAACAGGGAGAGTTGCCGCACCCGATAGCGG
>JANWYL010000208.1 GCA_025056955.1 Sandaracinaceae bacterium
TTGGGACGGGGCTTCGTTCGAACCTCGCATCAAAACGAATGCGATGATGCCAGCGGCCCCAAGCACAGCAACGCCTCCGATCGAGGCAGCAACAATTGCCGCATTGCCACCGCCACTCGGTTTGTCTTGGGGCTTCTCAGGAACGATGACCGGAGCTGCAAGGGCCGAACCCAACCCCATTGAAGGAGCACCGATTGACAAAAGGTCGTCGAGTTTAGGGGCTGATTCAGCTGGAGCCGAGCCAGAAGCCAAGCCAGTCGCTGCCGCAAGGGCACGGATATCGATGAGGCCTGATCCTTCCCCACTTGCCATACCTGGACGGGCTGGGTTGTTCTTGGATGAGGCAGTGCCAGAAGAAGCGGAAGCGGTTGACAGGGACTGAAGGTTTGAAAGGGAAAAAAGCACAGAATTTTCGTTGCGCTGGCCGGTCATGGCCTGCGCCATGCTGACCCGAGGGCTTGGCGCAGATTGAGGAGATGCAACCACATCCTCGTCCCCAGAGCCGCTTTCTGCACTTCCAAAGAGATCAGCTCCTCGATCCTTCGGCCCCTTGGCGGCTGCCACTTCGCCGCTTACCAGAGGCACTTCCGAAGTGGAAGGAGAGCCCGCAGACAAGGCTCCTCCTCGAATTGCTTGAATCAGTTCAGGAACATCTTGAGCGCTTTTCCAGTCATCAAAGCCCTCACGCCATACGTAAACGTCCCACCCCACGCGCCCCTCAGCAATCATCTCTCCAATTTGGGCTGGCGTGAGTGGCCCCTTTTGCTCACCATCAACTGCCACGTACCACACCGCATCAGCTGAAATGGCTCCAGCCTTCTCCGATGTGCTCGCCACTCCGCCTTCAACACGAATCGATGCGCCGCACTTTTTGCAGCGGATCTTGAAAGGCTTGCCAGGAACTTTGTCATCGGGAATCGAATACTTTGCACCGCAGCTATCGCAAACGACCTTCATCGATTCACTCCAGTCGGCTCGGGCCTTGCTTTGGGGAAAGGGGTCTACGATCGACCTCTTGGCTTTAAGCATACAAATAAAGGAACAAGCAAGGCAAGGGCGCTCAGCATGCTTTTTTGCTTGCCCTCACCTCAAGGGCTTCAGTGAAGGGGTGTTCCGTCTTTGACGCAAAAGCGTGTGGGTGCTGGATAGGTTGCCCCACAGCGAGGGCACGTTTTTGGCTTTTCTTGTTGTTTCAAAAACTCAGAGTAGTCCACAAGGGGTGTTGCGTCTTTGGGACAAATGGAAAAACTCGAGGGATAACCGTGGCGGCAAAGGGGGCAAATGAGTGAAGCCGCTGGCTGAGAAGGTGAGGAGGAAATTGCCGTGCTTTCCAGCATTCCCGAGGTAGCGTCTTTTTGAGCCATATCCTGGCGTTTCTTTCGGGCCACGAGCCACACAAAGGCTCCTCCGCCAATCGCACAAGCCACGATCACCCCAACCAAAAGCCACAAGCCCGCGGAAGAGCGGCTTTTGGCATGCGCTGCAACCCCAGCGCTTTCGTCAAGGTCCACGCTCAGCTCCCCCTCTTGATTGGTGCTTCCCCCCTTTGCGATGAGCCCTTCGAAACTTGCGCTCTCAATCCGCACGAAGGCTTCAGCCATGAGAGCGCCTCCTTGCGCCCGAATGGTCGCTGCCCCCACTTCTTTGGCCTCAAAACAATTCCCTCGCATCGTCCCCCTCGATGGCGGTTCCACTTCGAAGGAAACCTGGCTTCCGCCTCGAAGAGGGCAGTTCTTTTCATCCACAATCCGCGCAACAAAGCACACCCGTTCCCCAACTGCCACGACGGCATTTTGTGGGCGGATGAAAACCCGAGCTGGTGCCTGCGCAACGCACGAAGCAGCACCCTCTTCTGGAATCCCATTCGATGGGGCATTCGATGGCGCTGGGTTCGAAGTGGATGGAACCGGAGAAGAAGCCCGCTCCAATACCTGCACGCTGGTCACCATCGCCACGCATTTCGATTGCTTCAGGCTCCACTCGTAATGGGTTTCTTCCCTGAGCTCGAGCTGGGTCTCGCCAAGAACACGCACCCGATAGGTACCGGTTTCGCGTTTGGGATCTTCAGGAGGCGTGCGGCAAAGGATCTCCCAACTGCCCCGTCGCACGCTTGTTGAAAGCACTTGGAGCGCTCGGTTCTCGCTCCAGCAATTGCGCGTGGAACGGCTTTCTCCAAAAAACAGATGATCCCCCTCTTGCCTGATACGAACCATGCGACCGCCAGGAAGCTCTCGAGATTGGGGCCTTGGGCCACAGTCTTCCCCCCAAGAATCGATTTGGACCCGAAAAACCGTTGGCCCTTCACGCCACTCGCCTTCGTAGGGCCCTTCTGCCAGGGCAGAAAGCGGCAGCCCCCCCAAACCCAGCCAGATGGCCCAAAACGCCTTACCCACGCGGCCCATGAATACCACACGCTCGCAAGCTGGTGCGGTCGCTCCCTTTTGCTTTGTTTAAGGCCTCGATGCAGGCCGGCCCCTACGCTTGGGCGCTCTTTAAACGCTTAAGCTCTTCTGTCAGTTCTGGAACCGCCTTAAACAGGTCTGCCACAAGGAAATAATCCGCTACGGCTGCAATTGGAGCGTCCTTATTGGTGTTGATGGCGACAATCACCTTTGAACCCTTCATCCCAGCGAGGTGTTGGATGGCCCCGCTAATCCCAATTGCAATGTAGAGCTTGGGAGCAACCACCTTCCCCGTTTGACCCACCTGGAGGTCATTGGGCGCATATCCAGCATCACAGGCCGCACGAGACGCACCGATTGCCGCACCCAATACATCAGCCAAAGGCTCAAGGAGTCGCTTGAAGTTCTCGGCGCTCTTGAGCGCCCGCCCCCCTGAAACCACGATCTCGGCTTCTGCCAGCTCTGGACGCTCCCTCTTTTGGGCCTCAAGTGAAACGTATTCGACCCGCCTCGCCACCTCGTCTTGAATCACCTCAACTGCTTCGATCGGACTTTCGCTTCCCACTTCTGCAGCTGCCTCAAACTCGGTCTGACGCACGCTCACCACATGGATGGGGGTGTCGATGGTGCAATACCCGTAGATATTACCTGCATACATCGGCCGACGATAAACGATGCTCCCATCGCTTTCCACAGAAAACCCAGCAATATCGCTTGCCACACCAGCCCCAAAGCGGGCAGCCACGCGAGGGAGCAAGTCTTTGCCATAGGTGCTTGCCGTGGCAACAACCACGTTATGCCCCTGGCTTTGGACCAGCTGAGCCACCGTTGGTGCGTACCGCTCTGCCACGTAGCCACCTGGGATCTCAGCCCAAAATACCTTGCGCGCACCATATCGAGTGGCCAGATGAGCCACCGCTTCAGCACCTTCACCAATCACCAGGACATCAAAAACCCCACCCTTGGATTCATTCAGTTGACGCGCAAAAGTGATTGCGCTGAGCGTGGTCTTGCGCAATGCCCTATCCAAAAGTTCGGCCACAACCAAAACCTGAACCATGCTTTCCCTCATTTCACATCGTTGTTCAGAGTTGTTCAGATCACCTTCGCCTCTGTGTGCAGCAAGCGCACAAGCTCGCTTACAGATTCGACGTAGCGGGTAGAACCGGAACGGGCAGGAGGCACTTCAAAACGCAAATAGCGCACGCTGAGATTGGGTTGCACCCCAAGCTCTTCGAGCGTCTTTGTGGCGATTGGTTTCTTTTTGGCAGCCATGATGCCCTTCACCGAAATGTGGCGCACATCGTCTGGATAAGCATGCGACTCGGGGGTCTTTCCATTTCGCACGGATTTTGAGAGCACAATCCGCAAGTCAACCGTGACCACAGCGGGCAATTCAATCCTCAAAGTGAGGACCCCCGTATCCACCTCGCGCCCCACCACAATTTGCTTGCCTTCAAGGGCAATTGACATTGCAAAAGTGGCCATGGGCCAGCCCAAAAACTCGGCAAGCATTTGACCGACATTGTTCGAATCACCATCCACCGCTTGCTTGCCCATGAGGACGAGGTCGGGGGCTTCCAGCCGAACCACAGCCGCGAGGGCCTGAGCCACAATCATCGCATCGAGCTTTTCCTCGTCTATAGGAATGTGGATGCCGCGGTCGGCCCCCATGGCCAAGGCCTGGCGCATCGTCGTTTGCACGTCCTCAGGGCCAAGGGTCACGATCACGAGCTCGCCAAAACGCTCTCCCGTTGCGCCGTTTTCGAGGAGACGTAACCCAGCTTCGAGGGCATACTCATCAAAAGGGTTGATCGCCCACGGCAAATCGCCCGAAACCACACGCTTTCCGTCGGGCGAAACCTTCATTTTGTTGGCATTGTTTGGATCGGCAACTCGTTTGATCGGAACAAGGATTTTCACAGAACCTCCTCAACACCACCTCATCGCAGAACAGGCCGCAATCCAGAAGTTGAAAACAGTTTTCTTGAGCGAATTCTGGAAGCAAGCTCTGAGATGTCAAGACCTTGAAGGGTCACCCCCTTGATTGCTTTGTTCAGAAGCCCGAGCACTCAAACGCAACCCATCGAGAAAAAGGGCCCCAAGTGGTTTGGCGATGCGCCGAAGCTGGTGGGCATCCCCCCCACTCAAGGTCCACGTGAGGATGAGCCCATCGAGGGCACCCCAAAGCGCCCTTGCAACAAAGCGAGGACTTATGTCATTCCGCACCACCCCCTGTTTTTGCCCATCTGAGACAAGAGATGCCATGATGTCCAGGTATTCCGTAAAACGAGGCGCAGCGTATTGCTTGAGAAAAGTCGTCGACTGTCGGAGGTTAACAGTCACCACTTCTGCGAGATCAGGTTGGCCTTCGAAAGCCCCAAACTGGGTTTCAAGCATTTTGAAAAAGCGCTCTTCAAAAGGAAGCTTTTCTTCAACAATTGCCCGCAAAGCCTGGTTGAGCAGCTCGATGCGGCTTTCAAAAAGCGAGATCAAGATTTCCTCCTTGTTGCGGAAGTAGAGGTAAATGGTCCCGTCTGCCACACGGGCAGTTTTCGCAATCTCACTGACGCGCGCCGCGTAAAAGCCCTTCTTTGCAAACACCCGAATCGCAGCACGCAAAATCCGCTCTCGTTTGTCCACACCTCGCTTTGCGCCTTCTTCACGGGGAGTGGTTTTGCTTTTGAGTTGCCCTTTTTTGG
>JANWYL010000209.1 GCA_025056955.1 Sandaracinaceae bacterium
ACTTCAGTTGAGGGATCCATGATGATGGCCTCGGTCCAGTCTTCGTGATGGAGGGCTTTGGGCACGATTTCTTCAAAAAGATGGGAAAAAGGACCATGGCCAATGTCATGGAGAAAGGCAGCTGCGATGGCATCTCGCCTGGATACAGGATCGAGGCGCTCTTCAGCAGGAACCCTGTCCATCACTTGGGACAAGCGCTCAAGCAAGCGGATCATGACGTGGGCCGCTCCAACCGAATGGGCAAAGCGGCTGTGCTCTGCTCCGATGAAGACGAGCGAAATTAGCCCAAGCTGCCGAATTCGGCGAAGCCTTTGCATCTCACGAGTATCAAGCAGGGCCCTGGCGAGCTTTTCATCTTCTCCCTCAAAAGCCACAAGGCCATGAACGGGATCACGCAGTATCACGAAAGCACGCTATCACAAAAAAGGTTGTGGGATGTGGGTTGAGGCCAACATGAAGTCTTTTCGTGCCCAAAAGGTGTTCCTTTGGAAGTGGCTCCTCGCGATGATGCTCCTCCTTTTCTTTTCATCGAAAGGAGAGCCACAAAAAGCCTTACCGTTCGAAAACCGCCTCAAAGCGCTCATGGACAAAAAGCCCCAAGGCAGTCAGGTTTCCGTCACAGTGGCCGATGCCTCCTCTGGGCGCATTCTTTTTGCCGAATCTCCCGATCTCATGCTTAACCCCGCATCCAATCAGAAGCTTCTTACCGCCTTTGCAGCGCTTTCCCTTCTCGGCCCTCAGATGCGCTTTCGTACTGCCCTCTTTGGCCAAGTCCAAGACCAAAGCGTATCTCCCCTCATCGTGCGTGGCCATGGTGACCCAACACTTCGTCAAAGCGATTTGGTCGAGTTGGCACTTGAACTCAAACGAAGGGGAGTTGCACGGGTCGATGGAATTGTGGTTGACTCGAGCCATTTTGCGGGACCTCTCCTTCCGCCCGCCTTCGAGCAACAGCCTCACGAGGCATCGGCCTTTCGGCCTGCAATCAGCGCCGTGGCTGTCGATGGCAATGCCTACACGCTTCGGATTTGGCCTGGGAAAGCAGAAGGAGAGAGCGCCCGAATCGAAGTTGATGGAGCCGCTTACTTCCGTATTGAAAACCAGGTGAAAACAGGCCCCAAAAACGGCACGCCGATGATTGTTGCCGACCAAAGGGCAGAAAAGGAACACATGTGGCTTTCGGTCCGCGGCACGATTCCGCTGAACTCGCCCCCACTCTTTTTCCGTCGCCGCATCGAAGATCCCCTCCGCTGGACAGGGCATCTTCTCGCAGAAGCACTTGAACGGGTGGGGATTCGAGTCAGTGGAACAATCTCGGTAAAAGGGGAACTTGACCAATCGCCAAGCCCCCCTCTGCTTGCGATGCACCTCTCTCAGCCTTTGGCCCAAATCATTCAGGCCATCGGTAAGCACAGCGATAACTTCACCGCTGAGATGGTTTTTCGGGCGATTGGGGCAGAGCGGCATCGCCCTGCCCGCCACGAAGATTCGGTACAAGCAATCCGCGAGCTCCTCCGCCGCGAAGGCTTCTCTTCAGAGCCCAAAATTGTGAATGGATCCGGACTCTACGAGGGTAATCTGATCTCCTCTGCCCTCATCACAAGCATCCTCGTCCGGGCCTTTCAAGAACCATCCATTCGGCACGAATTTCTGAGCCACCTCGCAATTGCGGGGACAGACGGCACCCTTGAAAAGCGGCTAAGGGATGTGCCCATTCGCAACGTGATCCGCGCAAAAACAGGCACTTTGGACGATGTGATTGCGCTCTCAGGCTACGTGCTCGGCCAGGAAGCAGGGCGCAGCCTTGCCTTCAGTGCCATCCTTAACCGCGTCAAGGGCAAACATCAAGAAGCAAAGGAATTTGTGGATGAGATTGCCCGCATCTGCTTTGAAGCACTCTGGCCACAAGGGCAATCCCCTACTCCTTGATTTGCCTGCGAATTTTGGCAAGGGCCTGCTCCTGGAGCTGCCGAATCCGCTCGCGTGAGAGGTTGTATTTATCCCCGATTTCCTTAAGGGTGAGCTCATCCTCGTCGTCCAATCCAAAACGCCATCGAAGAATGCGGGCCTCCATTGGCGAAAGCGTTGCGAGCAGACGCCGCACCTCGTCACTCCATGTTTTGGACACGAGCTGATCAAAGGGAGAAGGTGTGTTCTCTTGCTCAAGGAAATCAATAAACTTCCGCCCATCTTCATCGTTCACAGGGCGATCCAGAGAAAAAGGAGTCTCGGTCCAATACCCTTTGATCTTTTCAAGTTTTTCTGCAGAGATTCCTGTTTCTTTTTCAAGCTCCTCAGGGGTTGGCTCGTGGCCTGTTTGGGTGGCAATGGCTTGGGAAGCCTTTGCCACGCGGTTGTAGGTGTCGAGCATGTGAACAGGGATGCGAACAGCCCGCCCTTTGTCTGCAAGTGCGCGGCTAATCGCATGACGAATCCACCAGGAAGCGTAGGTGCTGAAGCGAAAGCCCCGCTCGTGATCAAAGCGCTCAACAGCCTTCATCAAGCCAATGTTCCCCTCTTGGATGAGGTCAATAAGGGGCAAGCGGCCGCGGTTATAGCGGCGGGCAATTGACACCACCAAGCGCAGATTTGCCGAAACGAAGCGGTTTTTGGCTTCTTGTTGGGCCTGGCGCGCCTTTTCAACATCGTTTAAATACTTCCGAAAGGCGGGGGTGATTTGAATCCCTTCCCCCTCAATATCCCTTTCTGTGGCAAGCTCTCCAGCCAAGCGGTGAACTGCGCGATCACACTCGCTGACATAGATCCGATCTGAATCAAGGCAGCGAAGCCTGACAGCCAAGGCATGGGAAAGCTTTTGCCATTTCTCCTCCTCGGCAGGGGAAAATTTACCCCCCTTTTGTTTTGTATTTTTGGCCAACCGGCGCATGAGGGTCAATTCTTGAGGAGGGGGCTTAAGGTATCGCTTGAGCGTGAGCACCACTGTTTCAAAGGCAGGCGGGAAAGAAAAGATCGCCTCCCAGTAAGCAATCTCCAACCGCTCAACTTCTTTGGCCGCTTCAAGTTCTTCTTGAGGGCTTAGCACATGGTGGCTGGCCATTTCACGGAAGTAACGGGACAAGGTGGAGTCTCCTCCCCCTTGTCGCTCCATTTCCTTGAGCGCCCGCTCTGCCTCCGCTTGGGCCTCAGCCAAAGCCTCAGGACTTGGCTCTTCTGGTGGATCCTCGACCTCCTCTTCTATCTCGTCGTCTGTTTCTCTCGCTTCAAAGCCCTCATCCTCCTCAATGGATTCCAAAACCGGCTTTTTTTTCTGTTTCGAGGGCTTTCGGGAGGTCGACTCGCTAAGAGAAGAGCCAGAAGAGGACTTTTTTTTCGAAGTCCGAGTTGTCTTCCCGTCTTTTGAAGCAAGAGGGCTTGCTTCCACTGGGATGCCCTCACCAAGTGAAGGCTTATTTCTCTTCGAAGAATTACTCGAAGACTTAGATGCGCTACCAGCACTCGCCTTGGTCATAGATCGGTTGCCTCACTATCTGTGACGCATCAAAAGCTCAGTTTGGTTGATTGGAACTTGTGCTCTACTTGGTTCCAAGTGATTTGATGCTTAAGGCCTCTCGCCACTTCAAGAGCAGCGATTAAAAGCCCAGCACACGGGCTTGCCACTTGAACACACTCATCTAAGATGGTGACGTGCATATTGCTCAGGTGAGCTTTCTTTGTAGAGAAGGCCTTTTTGCGTGATTGAAGCTAGAAGTTAATTTTATGCTCCACCCATTCTGAATGCAAGGGTCAAAACACACAAGCCCTCACTCGATTGAAAACACATGGACCAGGATCCATGAGATATTCCTCTCAATTGGTTCTCTTCTTCAATTTCCTCCTGCGGATCACTTTGGTTTCAAAAGTGGCTTCTGCCAACCCTAGAGAAGTGCCAAAGCAGCTTGTGCAGCCAGTTGGGAGCTATTCGCTTGAGGTTTATTCAGGAGAGGCAAAAAGTGAGTGGAATCTCTTGGATAGAGATCGTATCCTTCTCCGGTGGGAATTCTTGCTTCCAGTTGAAACGCTTGAGGTGGAACCTTTGCCCCTTGGTGTGCCCCTCTATTTGATTCATGGAAAAGGAGGAGGAGCGCAGGTGGCCGCACTGATCGAGTTGCGGCCTTTTCCAAAACTTCTTTGGAAAGGTCGCCTCGACTGGCATGGAGACCCTGGAGAACGTGTGGCAGATGCAATCGAAGTGCTCAATACCGATGGCGACCACAAAAGAGAAGTGGTTGTTGGCCAGAGAAGGGAGCACACAGGGCCATGTGCCTCCCCTGAAGCCCTCCTTTTTGCTCGCACGATCGACGAACGAGGCCAGTGGAAATCGATTGAGCTTTTAGGTCTTGGGGAAGGCCCCTTGCCTCCCCTGAGGGGTCAATTCATCGATTCTTTTGAACTTCCTCGCATCCAAGGCCTAAGGTGGGTGAGCGCAACAAGCTTTGCCAACTGGCCTGAGGATGCAAGGCTATTGGAAGCGCCTCATCACCTGAGCGATGGCGTTTTCGACAAGGGTTGGATCGAAGGGAGGGAGGGGCCAGGGCGCGGAGAAAGCGTTCGGGCGCTCTGGGTAGGCCCTCCGATTTTCCGGCTGGTTTTTTTTCCCCCGCGAGAAGGCCGCCTGCCCAAGCGGCTCATTGTCCGGCTCGACCAACATGCCTTCGAGGCGCACATTCCCCACCCCGCGCACCGTCCAATTGCTTTTGATCTCCCAGAGGCCCTAAGCGGCGATTGCCTTTCCCTTACAATAGCAGACCCTCCATCGCCAAAAGGCCAAAGCGAAGAGGTGGGGTTTGGCGAAGTGCTTGCCTTCTCGATTGCCGATCGAGATGGTGGTATCGCTGAGCTTGCGGAGCGCTTTGTGTCCGAACAAGGCATGCCCGAATTGGCTGAATGGCTTGCGGCGCTTGGGGGGCCTTCCTGCCAAGCATTGCTCGAGCGATGGGAAAGGATGGGTCAGCGCGCAAAGCGGCAGACGCTCCGCATTCTCGATGCCAATTGCCCCAAAGACCAATCGGAGATGGCTGAGGCATTTCGTCGCCTTCTTGTGCATGCGGCCAATCAGGACGAAACCCGTGACGATGCGATCGCAACGCTT